>JAUNVH010000036.1 GCA_030537765.1 Tissierellia bacterium
ACTGTCGCCAATATAAAATTTATTATTTTTAGAGAGCAATTTACTCTTATTTTCGATATTTTTAAATCTATCATCTCTTTTTTCAATAAAACCTTCGCAAGCTAAAGCCGTTAAAAACCAATTTAAATTCGTAAAATCGTATCCAGTATTTTTAGCAATCTCTTTGGCCGTAATAAATTCATCCAATTGCGTAAAAATATCTAATTTCAAAGCCGAAAAAAATAATTGCGCTCTCAAATAGTCATTTATAATTTGATAAAAATCATCTACAGATAAATTTTCCATTCCATTCCTCCCTTTTTCAAATATGTATGCCTGGCATACATATATTATAATTCCATTGATAACAACTGTCAATAAGATGGCTTTAAGAAATATAAAAAGTTAATTTATTTAAAAAAATAGAGCCTTTCAAGGCTCTGAATTAAAAATGTTTTTCCACTATATTTGAAGCTTTTATTAAAAATTCTTCTATTACTTTTGCTTTGTCATCGTCTAGCGATTCCAGGTAATTTATAAAATCTGCATCATGTTCTTTATGGTACTGTTCGTGATATTTATACGCCAATTTCCCTTTTTCGGTGAGATAAATCTTTTTAATCTTTCTGTCCATTTGATCGGTAACTTTGTAAACCAGCTTTCTCTTTTCTAGCTTATTTACAGTTTTATTTACGACTGCTCTTGTCACCCCGATAGTATTTGCAAGTTCAGCTGCATGAATTCCCTCATAATCTCCTATTCGCTTTATTATATGAATCTCACCGCGATAAAATTTCATGCCCTTTCCAAAATCCAATATATTAACTTTTCCATTGGCCGCTTTTTCTAAAATAGAAATAAAGCGATTTTGTAAATCTTTAGACATTCTCCCACTCATTTCATTCACTTCCCATATATTAAAATTCAAAAATCGATTAATCCGTAGTAGTTTTTAAATAGAATGTAAATGTTCAAATTAAAATTTCCAATTTATAATATTTCATCAATTTATTTTCTTTTATACATATAAATCCTAAATTTACTAAAAATTTTTGCTCTTATATTCTCATGCATAATATCTGCATAGATTGTATTTAGATTTAATTCTTACTTGGCGTATTTAATAGCTTTTTTATGTTCGATATCCATATCCTATATTTTTACCGTTTCATTAATCAGCATAATTAAAACTTTATAAGAGTTTTTATTTATATTTTTTAATTGCAACTTACCAATCGCATTAGAACCCAGCAAAATGGCAAATATCTTTCGATTGGAGCCATTCATCTTTTGATCAAAATATCTACTGCATTGTTATCGTATTTATAATCATTGATATCATCTTCATTTGAAAAAAGCATTCAATCATATTCTAAGTTTTTAAAAGATTCATACACTCTTCATCCTTCTGTCTATATTGTAATAAAACAGAATCTAAAAGTCCATAATTAGTAGCCTCAAAGCTTACGGTTTGAATCGCTTAATAAAATTAGCCCGCAAATTGCGGGCCGTTTTTTAGCTGATATTGTAAATATAATCAAATTCATCACAATTTTTTTCATCTATTTGATGCGAGATTACAATTACAGTTTTATCTGAGATACGTTTTATAAAATCTTTTATAATTTTAATATTCTTATGGTCTAAATTTGCTGTTGGTTCGTCTAAAATTAGAATTGGAGTCTCTCGCAATAGAGTTCTAATTAAAGAAATGCGCCTTTTTTCTCCGCCTGATAAGTTTGAGCCGTCTTCTGAGATTATCATTTCTAAAGCTTTTTTATCTGCAAACTTATTTAGTCCCATAGATTTTAGCATCTCTATCAATTTATCATCTGATATTTCTTGATACATAGCCAAATTATTTCTCAAGCTGGTATTAAATATAATCGAATCTTGCCTCATAATGGTTATTAGACTATTTAAATTATAAATTTTTTCGACTTCCAGATTGTCTATATAGACCTCACCTTTATTTGGCTTATAGTAATTTAGCAACAAATTTATTGCGCTAGTTTTACCTGAGCCGCTTGGGCCCGATATAAGATATTTTTTATTTCGCTCAAATTTGATATTTAAATCTGTTAAAATATTTAAATTGTCTTTATATCCAAAACTCACATCTTCAAATCTGATCTCATTAAAATCTCTAATTGATATATTTTCTTTGAGAATATTTTTGTCTTTATACTGAATAAATTCTAGCACATTTTCATTTACAGATCTGACTTGCAAAATGTCTTGAATCAAATAGTTCAGATTCAGTATAGGATATGATAATTGGTCTATCATGCCTATTGCTACAAAAAATTCTCCTGCTGAAAATTCATTAATCAATACTAGTCTTATTGCATATACTAAGATTATGAAATGCGAAAAATAAGAAAGCATTGAAGATATTACACGAGCAGTGCATCTTATCTTCTTGTTTTTCCAATTTTTATAAATCATATTTCGATTCAATTTTCTAAATTGAGCAAAGATATTATTTTCTATACCAAAGTTTTTTATAGTTTCAAATCCCTTTAGCCAATCGCTATACTTACTTATCAAAGCTTCAAATTCATCAATGTAGGCTTTTTGAGTTTTCTTTAATCTATTTTCTATAAGCTTTGGTACATAAAGCGGGGTGCTGAGTAAGATTATCGTTATAATCGCTATTTCAGTATTTAATTTAAATAAAAATATACTCACGATTAAAATCTTTATTATGATCTCAGAAAGCAAAGGGATCGTTGCAAAGAATTGATTTTCTATAAGCACTAATTCATTTGTGAATTGAGCTATATATTCTCCGCTGTTTTTTTCTATAAATGCCGGATAGTTTCTCTTTAACAAGCTCTTAAAATAATCTTGTCTGAGAATTTTCATAACTGAAGCTGTAAACTTAGATCTCAATATATCGTATAGATAATATGTTATAAGCTCTATGACTATTAAAATGCCCAAAAATATGGCAAATCTTATGCTCGCATCTATATCGTTTACGAGCGCAAAGTCTAAAACCTCGCCTTTTACAAATTGAATTCGCACAGCCAATATGCTATTTGATAAAGTGAATAATATTGCAAATAGCAATTTTAGTTTTTCGCTCTTTATATATTTTTTCATTTTTTCCTCCTATTGTTTTATTTTTTTATACAATAGAAGGTCTTTTCCTTCTATTGTTAGAAGGATTTTCTCAATCTAATCACTTTTTATGCCCCCTTTATTTGTTATCTAAATATTTAATCATTTTATCAATTTCTTCCATTTGATTTAATAGATCAGTTCCTACAGATTTGTCTGATAGATCTATATCTATTTTAGAATCTGCTATCGCCAATTCTATACTTACTTTTCCAATGATTAAGCTCCTTTTTACCATTGCTTTGTCAATTTTTGAAAGAGGAATGCTGAGTGTATTTCTTATCTTGGTTGAAATAATGGGATCTAATATAATGAAATTGAGGCTCTCTTTTGTGCCTCCTATATAGGCATAACAATTGCTGACTCTTGTTGCTGGGCCTATATCAGTTGCTGAAATATCTCTTAACATCGCCAAATCACGGGCTTTGATAGATACTGTGGCCCATGTTTTAAATATATATCTTTCATTCTTTGCTAATATTTGTTCTAGCATATTCTGTTTGTCTTGTTCATTAATTGTTTTCATTAGCTACACCTCCATCTTTCTAAGTCCAATTTTTATCTATCTCAATTTATATTTTAACTCTTTTTCGCTTTAAAATCTATTGTTTTTTTGCTCGGCATTATTTTGTAGCCGTTTTTATAAAATAATATTCCAGAAACTGCAATCAAAAATACTATTCCTGCAAACAGTATTGGATTTAGCAATTTATACTTCATAACACTTTCTGATCTTGCTATTCCAAAAAATGCCCAAGCTATTGGTAAATTAAAAACTGCATTTTTGTGGAAGTTTTCTAATAATCCTGCTATGAAAATCGATATGCATAAAAAGACGATATAATAAATTTCTTCATTGAGTCCAAATTTATTAAAATTTATAGATTCTAAAAATACTGCTATGTTTACAAAAGTTGCAATATATACCCAACCGGAGTATATGGCAAATGTTATCGGCAAAAGAATTTTATTATTTTGACGTATTTCGTAAAGCTTTCTCAAAATAGCAATCAGGCTTATCAAAAATAATGCAATAAATACGGTCGATAGGCCTATGTTTTCATAAGAAAAAGCAAATATCCAAAACATATTTAATATACATGAAATCCAAAAATAAATGCTTATTTTATCAATTGCAATTTTATAATAATCATCATCTCTCTTTAAATATAGTATTATTATGCTTATTATCAATAATAAATAGATTACACTCCATATACTGAAAGTAAATCCTGCGGGAGTTATTAAGGTGGGATATTTATTTGAAACATCTTGTTGGCTCATTCCATTTATAAATCCAAATGCACCTAGAGCATTTGTAATCAATGTGAGCGTTAATAATATGGCTGTTATATAAATCTTTTTCGTTTTGGTCATTTTTGTCATCTCTTAATCTCCTTATTAGTAAAAATATTATTCTCCAAATATAGTATCCATTATTAAATCAATATCTGTTCTATCTTCTATCGTTTCCATTGCCGCTTTTACATTTTTAACATGGTCAGTTATAATTCCGTCAACATCTGAGCGCACAAATTTATTTATCGACTTTTCGGTATTTACTGTCCACACTATCGCTTTTTTGCCAGAAGCTTGTATTCTCGATATTCTTTCAGGCGTTGCCTCTCTTTCTTCCATTATTAAATAATCACCTTTCATCGACCAAGTTTCGCCAATGGAGAAGAAATATAGATAGCCTGTTTTCATATCAGGATATTTGTCTTCAATATATTTTATGATTTCATAATCTAATGATAAAAGCACAGTTTCATTTTCCATCTGCTTTAATCTTATCATAGAAACTACATCGTCTACCATCTTTTGATCAGCTGTTTCGCCTTTTAGCTCCACAAATAATCCGATACGCCCTTTTGCCGCATCTAAAAATTCTTCCAAAGTGGCAACTCTTTGACTTGGGCGCGAAGGATTGAATAGATCTTTTATTTCTAGCTCTTTGATTTCATCTAATGTCAAATCGATAGACTTTTTTGAAACGCCTGCAACTCTGGAAAAACTCGGATCGTGATTTATAATATACTCAAAATCTTTAGTTCTTTGTACATCAATTTCGCTCCAAGCTGCCCCTTCTTTTATGGCCGCTTCCAATCCTGCGATTGAATTTTCAGCGCCTAAATCACCGCCTCCGCGATGCGCAATTATTTCTATATTGTTTAAAGGATTGAAGACTTCATCGAAATAGACTACTAAAACTGCCGATAAGAAGGAATTTATGGCTAAAATTATAATTAAAAAAGCGCCGATTGCCAATTTTGTTTTAAATTTAATCTTTGTAAAAGCCTTATCGACTCTACTGTAACGATTTTGCATTTCATATTCTACTATGATATTATCTTCTGCATTATATTTATAAAAAAGTTCTGTGAGCTTCGTCACTATAATGGGCACAGTCATAAATGTCAAAAAACTTATTAGTTCAAAGATTGTTAAAAGCGTAAATAATGTCAAAAATCTAGAAAGTTCTAAGCTTTTTGGCAATATATATGCCGGTGCTACTGTGCTATAAAATAATGCCACAATTATTGCAATGGCAATTGCAGCCATTATTAAAAAATTTAGCAGAGCATCTTTTGCAAACTGCATCCAATGTTTTTTCATAAGTAATCTAGATTGCTTTAACGCAGTTTTTACATCTTTATTTAAAATTAAGATATAGTGAAATGTAAAAATGTGTATATAAGTTATAATCGAAAGAAAGAGCATCAAAGCTATATATAAAAATTTATATAGTGAATTGTTAAATATCACAGAAGTTATGAAATTGGGAATTTGAAAATTTTTCATTGGCGTAATTGTAAAGCCAATTGATACAAGTGGTATTATCAATGCCACATATAGCAATAAGAATATGCCCGAAGGTTTTAAAAACGATTTTATTGATTTTATTCCTACAAGTAGCATATCTTTTGCATTTATTTTTAATCTATCTTCTTTTATTAATGCAGACATAATTATAAAGGCGTTTATGTCTAAGCCTGCAATTATAATTAAAAATAGCAAAGCCAATAATAAAAGCCCTAAACCTTGAAAGCTAAACAAAAATTTTAAATAATCTCCGCTTGAAATATTTGTTCTGCCTGAAGATTTGATTAGATATTGAAGTAAAAGAGTAAATATTGGAATTATAACTAATGCCAAAAGTCCCTTAGTTATAATTTGATATTTAGTATACATCCATATAATTTTTCCCGTTTTAGAAAAGTTTTTCTCAGATTTGATTTTCATAATATCCTGCCTTTTTGAATATATTTAAAGCTTATATTAATTATATAAATACTTAAGGAATGTGTCCATCGATTAAAGAAATTTGCTTAAAATACGTATTGAATTTAAAAATGGGCAAAAAGAAGGAGCTCCTCGTTGAAATATTCTAACAAACCCGAATTTGAAAATAAGACGATACACTAAAAACACATAAAGTTAGGCTGAAAAATCTAATATATCGATCTCAACAAAGAGCTCAGATGGAAAGTATGACCTATATTATCTTTATGCTTAAAAAGCTTTGATAATTTGGTCTTTGAATTTTAAAGGCAGTTTTGCTATTATATGGATATACTGAGAATTTATCTATACCAGTTTATCCACTGCCTATATATATAATATTAAGAAATGAAAGATTTTTCAAGAGACATTGATGTCCCAGACTAAATTATTTTTGATTGGAGGGAAATTATTTGCTATACAATTTAAAACTTTTTGGTCAGAAAGTCAAAATGCTGAGGCTAAATATGAATTTAACTCAAAAAGAAACTGCCGAAAAAGCTGGCATTGACCGTGTTACGCTGCGCAGAATTGAGCAAGGAAAAGTAATTCCAACTGTGGAAACTTTGGAAGCTTTGTCTCCAATTTTAAAAGAAGATTTAATTTCAACACTTTTACAATATCGATTCGATGATTATACTGTTTTAGTTCGGATCATAAATAGACTTGAAACTAAATTGGATAATTTAGATCTATCCGATATAGAAATAGAAATTTCGGCATTGAGCTATCTTAGAAATTCTACTCTAAATGAATATTATAGAAATATTATCGATCAAATTACTGCTCTAGTCGATGCATTAAATTCATTCGATTCTAAAGATTATAATACTGCTTTGGAAAAATTGATAATGGGCATAAAAATTACAAGCCCAGAATTTGAATTAAATAGTTTTAGATCTTTTGTATATTCTTATATGGAAATGAGAATTTTGATGAATATCTCTTTTGTGCTATATGAGCTAGATAGATTTGACGAATATTATGCGATTGCAAAATTTCTTGTAAAAACTTCTGAGCCCACGAGCAATTTATATCCAAAGCTTTGCCACAATCTGGCTCGAGCCTATATTAGAAATAATGAATATGAAAAATCGCTAATATATTCTACAAAAGGAATTGAATCGAGTCAAAAGAATAGAAATTTCACAACTCTTGCGCTACTTTATTTTGGAAAAGGACTGGCCCAAGCACATCTAAATTTATCTGATTATAAAGATTCTTTAGAAACATCAATATATCTATGTAAGGCTTTTGGGCAAATTGTATTAAAAGAAAAGATCATTGCCAAATGTAATAAATATAGTGACTCTGATTTAAGTTTTTTAAATGAAAAATAAAATATTTTAGAAGAAATAAAAAAGGAAGTTTAAATTTAGACTTAAACTTCCTTTAAAACTTTTATCAATTTTATTTACTAGCTTTTGCAATGCTCGTAATTGCATCTTCAAGCATTTTATCAAAATCTTCATCACTCTGTTCAACAGATAAGCCCTCTGTGAGACCTCTGGAAAATGAAGCTATAATTCCCTTATTCTTAGCAAGTTTTTCATTAGCAGCTTCTCTTGTATAGCCGCCTGAAAGTGCAACAATTCTGGCAACTTGAGGATATTCAAGCAAAGATTCATATAAATTTTCTTCTTCGGGCAATGTAAGCTTAAACATATAAACTGCATCTTTGTCTGTTTTTTCTAACTCTTTTATAATCGCTTCTTTTAGATATTCTTCAATTTTTGCCTTGTCTTTAGAATGAATGTCTACTTCTGGTTCGAGTATTGGCACAAAGCCTTTTTCAAATATATATTTTCCACATTCAAACTGTTGCTTAACAATCTTATCGATGCCCTTTTCATTATATTCTTTAATAACTGAGCGCATCTTAGTTCCAAAAATATTATGCTCTTTTGCAGATTCTAAACGCTTTTCGATGCCCTTCATCTCTTTCATAAGCTGAACCCCGTCTTCCAGATCTTCTAAGCCTTCGTCGACTTTCAAAAATGGCACAATATGCTTTTCGTTCCAGAGATAATCGGCAGTATACTTTCCATCGATTTTAGAATTCATAGTCTTTTCAAAAAGAATGGCTCCTAAAATATGTTCTTTATTAAATGCAGGCGATTTAATAATTCTAGTTCTCATTTCGTGCATCAATTCAAACATCTCTGCCTCATCTTTATAGGCATCTTCTAAAATTCCATATAGCTTTAATGCTTTTGGCGTGCTGCCACCCGATTGGTCAAGCGCTGCAATAAAGCCTGAATCTTCTCTAACTCTTTTTAATTGCTCTTTATTCATATCTTTCTCCTTTAATTTGATTATTTCCACTTATACTATCTATACCCTATTTATAATAGATCTTCAAAAAAAGCTGGATATTTTGTTGCTAGTTCATCTCTTATCATATTTGCAATCTCTCTAGTTTGATAGTGAGTGGCCTTATCGCATCTCAATTTTAAGAAATGGCGCCATTCTCTGACATTTGCCGTCATCACAATTTCAGTCTTAGTACAATTTGGCAGAACACTTCGAGCAATATCTAATGAAACGCCTTTTTCAATCATCTGCATATATTTTTCTTCACAAACTTTGACTGCCTCTTCCCATTCTTTTCTACCCTCTGAATCTACTGATTCAAATGGATCGATAAATGTAATCTCATTGTCAAATTTATCTTTAGAATAATTGCAATATCTGGTAGACTCTTGAGAAAAGCTTGCAATTCTATGTCTTACGATCTGATGCGTAACTCCTCTATCAGTTATAATTTTGAACGATATATTAAAATGCTCCACAACCGATTCGTGTCCGCTTTTTATAATTCCCTTTACAAATTTTTCCGCTTCTAAAACTGTTGTATCCCTATGCGATTTATAACAAGTTCTGCCCGCATCTTCAACTAATCTCAACGCTTCTTCATAAGGTGTTTTAGTTAGTAATTCTACACTTTGCGCTACTATATTCATCTCTGACCTCCTAATAATTTCTTATATCAATTCTATACTATAAGCATAAATTATTAAATAGTTGTTTAATAATTGACATAAAAGATAGATTGATTAGAAAGGATTGTTTAAATACGCAATCAAAGCAGATACTGAATAGATAACAGTTGCAATATTAAATGTTGCACCACGAATTAAATGTCTAATTTTAGTTTTCTTCTTTGAGATCAGACCAATAATTACACTCAAGCATGTGGGATTTAAAAGCACAAAAATTTTCGGCAATTTGCTGGGCACTAAAAATAGCCCTAAAGCAAATAAAACCCAAGCAATACCTGTGAAAGTAATAGCTGGTAGCCATGATGAATAGACCATTTTTTTATGGCCTAGATCTAAGTTTTTTAAAAATTTATCTTCCATAGAATAGCCATTTTTATAAAGATGATATCTCATCTGACTAATCCTTGCAGTATAATAAAAAACGGCATGCGCAAGCGGAGAATAACATACTCCAATAAGTAGAAATGTAGATACAATTATGGCATAAATTCCTCTGCCCATAAAATGATATACAGAATAGATTGCCAAAATTAATAGTGGTGAAGACCATTGACCACACATAGCTCCATATCTTAAGTTCTTTTCTTTAGCTTCCAAAAACATTGTGTAGCCAGAGTTTTTATCCATGATGTGAAAATACTTTTCATCGTGTATATCGTATTCATCGTAGCCTACAATTAAAATATCGCCTATTAACCAAAATATTCCTCCGATAAGCCCTGAAATAATTGATGCTAATACTAATTTATTCATAATTTTTCTCCCATCTTGTTAGCCTATGCTTACATAAATTTTAGCATATTAAATCAATGCTGTAAAGTTTTTGAAATAAAAAATTGCTGCCGAATTGGCAGCAATTAAAATATGATTTTATTTTTTTCTCTTTTTAAAAATAAGACTGATCACAATGGATATGATCATCACGATAATCCAAATTTGAAAGCCTGGATGTTTATGCATTCTATAAATCTGTTCTGCATTCATATCACTTGTGATTTTTGATATATTTTGATTTCTGATAAAATCTCCCAAAAATTGACCAATAATAATTCCAGCGATATTTCCATAAACAATAGCTTTTGCCAAAATTTTATTATCTGTTAAAACAAAAGCTAAAACTAGCACCCAAATATATAAATAAAGATGTCTTGAAGTCCATTCAAATAGATATAAATCTTTTAATAGAGTCTTGGAAATAATAAATAGAATCAAAAACGGCAATAAAAGTAAAGCTGCATATCTCATTTTATAGGTAAGTTCTAGTTTTTTCGAATTATTTTCTGTCATAAAATCTTCCCCAATCTAAAGTCTGTCATATTCCAATTCATTAAAAATTTCAATACCATTTTTTGAAAGTAATTTTGCGCAAATTCCATCATTCTCGATAAGATTTTTTGAAAATTTGCCGTCATAAATCGCTCCATAACCACAACTTGGACTTTTTGATTTCAATAAGGCCTTTTTGCAATTATATTTTTTTGCCATTATTAAAGCTTTCTTTGCGCCAATTTCGAAATTTCTAGTCACATCTTTGCCTGATTTTGTGACCACTTTGTCTCCCAAAATTTCTGCGGGCTCTCTAGGTGTCGAAAGTCCACCTGAAACTTCTGGGCAAAAGCTTATCAGATTATATTTTTCATTTAGTTTTTCTATGTCGCAAATTTTATTATTTGCTCCATCGTAGCGACAGTTTTCACCCAAAAGACAAGCACTCACAAAAATATTTTCTTTTTTCAAATCGACCTCCTATCGGCTATTTACCCTTCTAATTAAAAATTACTCAAGATCATATTTTTCTAATAATTTTTCATTTGCAATTAACATCTTTTTATAATACTCATCGTAAGATTTGCTAAGTTTTCTCATCGATTCTAAAAATATTTCATTATAGCCGCTAGTATTCATAAATTCTTTCATAATTTCATGAATTTTAAAAGCTTCAGAATTTTTATACTCTTCAGAATTTTTATATTCCAAATATTCTTCTATAAGATTCTCATTATCTTTTAAGAAAGCTGCTGGCTCTTTTACCGCTCTATTCTTATTTTCTATCATATCTTTAATTTGAGAATTTTTGAAAAATTTAGTACTCTCTTCATAATATTCTTTTAATTCTGAAGGCAAATTGAGTTTTGGCATATTGTCCAAAAATTCAATAATATCTTCATATGCTTTTTGTTGCTCTTTCGTTTCTATACATTCATTTAAAAAAACTCCAAAATTTAAAGTCAGAAATCTTCCTAAAAGACCTGGAAACACTTCTAATAATCTCTCTTGAATAGTCAGCTTTTTTTCAATAGCCCTTAAGTCCTCGCTAATTGATTCGTAAGACGCTTCATTTGCCAATCTCTGAAGGAGTTCATTCTTTAAGTTTTCTGATTCACATTTAAATTCTCGCCTTAATGCCAATCGATTTAAATAATCATCTTCTTCATTATTTAAAATTATTTTTATCTCCTCTACGCTCAAGTCTAGAGCTCTTAATATCTTTATCTTTTTTAGTTTTTCCAAATCATTATTTGAAAAATTTCGATAAGAGTTTTCCAATATTTCGGGATTTATTAGATCTTTTTGAATATAGTATTCAATTGCTTTTTTAGTTAGTCCCGAAAGTTTGCTAGCTTCATTTATAAACATATTATCACCTCAATATGAGCATATAATATGCCCTAAGGTCATAGTCAAGAGTAAATCTATTATTAAAATTAAGTATCTGAATTTTTTAACTTAACTGTAAATTCGCTAAAGTTAACATTCTTTACGACAATTATTTTCTCTTCTACAATTTCACCTTTATACTTTAAAGTAAATTTAATTTCATTAGTATCAAATTTTTCAGGAGGTGGCTGATAAAAAAATATTTCTTCTCTTTCAATCTCATGTTCTTCAATCTCTTCAATCGCACCAGTTTCTCTATCCCAAAAGAGTAATAAGCCTTTTTCAGTCTTTCCAAATAAATCGTACAGTTCGTCACAGTCTTGATTAATAACAACTTCCATTGGAATTCCCACAAGGCTACTCATAGCCACACTATACTCGATTATATCGCTTTCTTTATCCGTTATGACTCTACTAAATTTGCTCTCATCTAAAGAAGCTACATAAATATCCCAGATATGATCTTTATCATCTAGATCTGAAATTTCAATATCTTTTTCTGTATTATTTTTGTTAAAACTGCAAGCCGTCATCAATAAAAGTGCCATTAAAACAAAAATGATTTTTTTAATATTTTTCATAATATTAGCCTTAGGCTTTCACCTCCGATATTATTTATGTATATTATTCCACCGCATAAACTATTTGTCAAACCTTTAATAAATTAATTAAAAATCTGTCTAAAGATTTTTTTAAATTCTCGATAAAATTTTTCTATCTCTAAATTTAAATATTTCCAAAACTTAGCTTATAAGACTTTAAAAAATCTTGATGCTTAGTTTATTAAAAATAGATGGAATTTTCTAGGCAAAATATCGTCTTTTATTGAATATAAATTTTAATATTTAAAGAAATGAATTCTATTTTATGATTTTTAAAATGGGCTAATAAATTTTTAAAAAATCTCGTATATTATATTTAAATCAAAATTAAAATAAAAAGCGACACCAAATAAAATTTTGATGTCGCTAAAAACTTTAATCCAAAGCAGCCTTTACGATTTGATAAACTAATTCGCAAGATTGATATAGATGTTCTACTTTTATATGTTCGTCAACTGAATGGCAGTTTTTCATTCCTACGCCAAAATTAACTGCTTTCATGCCTTTGCCAGCATAAATATTGGTGTCAGAACCTCCACCTGATTTTGCTAAAACTGCTTCAAGTCCAGCATTTTTCATTGCTGTTTTTGCAATCTTTACAATTTCATCATCTTCTTCAGTTTTAAATGCCGAATATGCTAAATCGGTCTTAATATTCGCCTCGATGCCATATTTTTCTTGAGCATCTTTTACACATTTAACCATATGGTCTACTTGTGCTTGAAGTTTGTCGTTATCAAGAGATCTAGCTTCTGCTTTTATCTTAACGCTGTCTGTAACGATATTGGTTGGGCCGCCGCCTTCAATTGAACCAATATTTGCAGTCGTCTCTTCGTCAATTCTCAAAAGTTTCATATTAGATATGGCTTCTGCCGCAATCATAATAGCCGAAACTCCAGTTTCAGGCGCAACGCCTGCATGAGCTGCCTTGCCTTTAAACTCCACATCTATTTTATATTGTGCCGGTCCTTGCACAATTATTTGGCCCGGATCTCCCGATGAATCGAATACGAATGCATATTCTGATTCTAGTTTAGAAACGTCCATATTCTTAGCGCCGAAAAGTCCGCCTTCTTCAAATATACTAAAGACTATTTCAATATCAGCATGGTCTGCATTTTCTTCTTTAAGTCTTTCCATAGTCTCCATTATGGCTGCAACTCCAGCTTTGTCGTCTGAAGCCAAAATTGTTGTGCCATCGGAATAGATAACTCCGTCTCTAATTTCAGGCTTGATACCCTTGCCTGGAGTTACAGTATCCATATGAGCAGTTAGCATAATCGTTTTTCCAGGTTTATTACCTTTTTTCTTGGCGATGACATTGCCGCTATTAGAGCCAGTCTTTTCACCGGCATCGTCCATTTCAACTTCAAATCCAAGTTCTTTTAATTCTTTCATCAAGACTTCTGCAAAGTCTCTTTCATAAAGTGTTTCTGAATCTATTTGGATATATCTCAAAAATCTATCCAACATTCTTTCTTTATTCAAATTTTTACCTCCATAATAATTAAATAAGGGGACATTTAATCTGTCCCCCTAAAATGTCTTATACAAACAATGGTGCTCCTATTCCTACTGGAATGCCTGCTAGAACGAATACTGCCATCAGAGCAATCCAACCAACTAAGAAGAATAGAGTGTATGGAATCATTATCGAAATAACAGTTCCAAGTCCTGCATCTTCATCATATTTTTGGAAGAACACAACTATCATAGCAAAATAGCTCATAAGTGGTGTGATGATATTAGTTGTCGAGTCACCTATTCTATATGCAGCTTGAGTAAGTGCAGGTGAAAGACCTAATTGATACATCATCGGCACAAAAATTGGAGCCATGATTGCCCATTTTGCTGAAGCACTTCCCATAAATAGATTTAAGAATGCAGATACTAAGATGAATATTATGATTAGTGGAAGTCCTGTCAATTTAATGGACTCTAAGAATTCTGCTCCTTTGTATGAAAGCAAGATTCCCAAATTTGATTTTCCAAAGTATGCCACAAATTGAGAAGCGAAAAACGCAAGTACTAAGTATCCGCCCATGCTCTTCATTGCAACTGTCATACCTTTAACTAAATCATGACTGTCGTTAATCTTTCCAACTGTTTTACCATATACGATACCTGGAATCATAAACGCAAGCATCATTGCAGGGATTAAGCCCTTACTGATAAATTCTTTGAGCGTATATTGATTGATATCTTCTTGAAGTGTTCTCAAGATTCCATTTTTTGGAACCATCATAAATGCCATTATAGCTATGAAGATCAAGATAGAAATACCAGCATTTCTCAAAGCCTTATTTTCAATAGCAGTTACTTCTTCTTGACTAGCTTTATATTCGCCAGTATATTCGCCTAAGTTTTTCTCCACGATAAATTCAGTTACTAAAGTTCCCACAATAGTTAAAAGAATTGTAGATGCTGCCATGAACCAATAGTTACATGTTGGAGCAAGATGCATATCGATTCCACCAGAAACTAAAGCGGCATTAGTGATATCAGTCAAAAGTGGGTCAGTCGTACCTAAAAGCAAGTTCGCACTAAATCCACCAGATACACCTGCAAAAGCAGCCGCCATACCCGCCATGGGATGTCTGCCGGCATTTAAGAATATAATCGCCCCCAAGGGAACTACTATAACGTAGCCCGCATCTGATGCAATATTTGACATTATTCCTGCAAATACAACTAATGCAGTCAAGATATTAGGATTTACATTGGACAATAATTTTCTAAGTGATGTGTCAAATAGTCCTGAATAGTCTGCAAGACCTACCCCCAACATACCAACTAAAACTGTTCCAAGCGGTGCAAATCCTGTAAAGTTTTTAACCGCCGAAGTAAACATATAACGAACGCCTTCAGCATTCATAAGTGAAACTGCTGATTTAGTAACTTCTTCTCCCGCTCTTGCGTCAAAATATGTTACTGGTTCGCCGTACTTCGCAACAAAATGAGATACTACGACAACGATTGCAGCAAGTATAACGAAAATCATTGCTGGATGCGGCAATTTGTTACCGATTCTCTCAACGGCTTTTAAAAAACCACCGAGTTCTTTTTTGTTCTTTTTTTGTTCCAAAACTACTCCTCCTTTTGTTTTATAATAACATTTTAACAAACCGAAAAGAATATTACAATTCAATTACAAAATTTTATTCAAAAGCTAAAAAAATAATTTTCTAGCAATTTCTATAATTAAGTATTTGTAATGCTTCCAAGGTTTCGCGATAAAAGCAAAATAGCAATATAACTAAAATTTTTACTTTATTTATTTAGCACAAATAACGATAAATGAACAATAAATCTATTTTATATATATTGATTTATCGCATTATAGTTTTACTTAGATATGTTTATTTATAATATTTTGATAAATTTAGTACATATTTAAAATATTTTGTAATAACTATTTTGATATCTTCAATAGCATTTTAATATATTAAATCAGCACAAATAAAAAATAAATCTAAATTTAAATCGTTTAAAACTCCGAGCTTAAATTTAATATTAAATCTTTTGCCTCCATAAGCGAATCTACAATATAATTGGCTTTTGAAAAATCATGGTCATCCGTATATTTATTTGGAATTGCAATGCATGGCATATTTGCTTTAAATGCAGCAATAACGCCTTTTTCAGCATCTTCTATTGCAATGCAGTCTTTGGGTTCAAGCCCAAGTTTTTTTGCTGCTATTAACCAAATTTCTGGATCAGGCTTTCTGTTTTTTACATCAGCAAAGCTCAGTGTAAATTCCATGTATTTCATCAAATCAAATTTATTTAAAACATACTCCACATTTTCTGGCATTGAAGCAGAGGCAACCGCCATTGGCAATTTGTTTGCAAAAAATTTTACAAACTCAATCGCATAGGGCATCGGCTCTAGTTCTGTATCTAGAAGTTGATCATAGACTTCTTTTTTTAAAGCTCTAAGTTCTTCTACATCATAATCTAGATTTAATTTTTTTAGCATATCTTTTACGCCCAAGCCTTTTTTAATCCACCAATCTTTGTAAGTCTTTTCTGTTATTACAATATCTTTTTTTGCAAATGCCTCGATATATGATTTCATATGCAGCTTTTCAGTATCTGAAATCAATCCGTCTAAGTCCAAAATTATTGCTTTAACCATAATTCCTCCCACTTTTAATTTATATTATATAAATAATAGTATCATATGGCATTTTTAATTCAAGAATTTAAATTGGCAAAAAAGTTTTATAATAGCTATACTTATGATAAACTATTTTGATAAAGAGAGGTAAAAATGGATTATAAGATTATTGAAAGAGAAAATATAAATTATATCACCGTTCCAAAGCTAGAAGAGCTTGGAGTTAAAAATATGTTTACGATGGATAAAATTGACTTTAAGCTCCCAAATCCGCTAGACGAAGAAAAGCGCAAAAAAACATTCGACATCTGTTTTGATGAAATGGATATAGAGCCTAAAAATATTTTTACATCTAGACAGATTCACAGTAAGAAAGTCGTTTCAATTGAAAACGATAAAAATTATGATCGATTAAAATATTGGAATAGATATCCCGATTGTGATGGCTTAATAACAAATACATCTAAGACATTGTTATTGACAAAATATGCCGACTGCCTGCCAATTGTGCTCTTTGATACCCAAAATAGAGTAATTGCAAATGTGCATTCAGGCTGGCGCGGCACATTACAAAAAATTGTTTTAGAAGCCATAGATCAAATGATAAATTATTACAATAGCGATCCCAAAAATATAATAGCTATATTGGGACCAGCCATAGGTTATAAAGATTTTGAAGTAACTAAAGAAGTGTATGAAGAATTTCATAAGCAATTCAATTATGACAATATAATAAAACAAAAAGATGAGACTCACTGGCTAATAGATACGCGTAAAATAAATAAAAATTTATTAAAAGAGGCAAAAATCTTAGCTGAAAATATTATATCCATCGACATTTCAACAGTTTCTGATAAGAGATTTCATTCATATAGGCGAGATGGAAAAAACTATAAATTAATGGGCGCATTGACATATCTAGAATAAAAAACTCCCTGAATATAAAAATTTCAGGGAGATTTTTCAATAATAAACTTCTTTATTATTTCTATCCCATATGAGATCTAGTAAATCTTTTCCAAAATCGTTTTTCTTTTTTTCACCAATGCCCTTTACTTTAGTCAGCTCATCAATCGTTTTTGGCATAATTTCAATAAGTGAGTAGATGGTTTGATCATTGAAGATAACAAAAGGAGGAACTGAGCGTTCAAGCGCCTTATGTAATCTCCAAAGCCTTATTTTTTCAAACAGATTTTCATCATCTTTTGGAATTTCTCGTCTGTGCTGTTTAGTTTTTAGCAAAAGATTTTCTTCTGGCTTTTTAGTCTGCATAAAAATGAGTTCATCGCTTTTTAAGAAATCGTAAGATTTTTTATTAAGACTCAAAACATTGTAATTAAAATTATCTACAAAAATTAAATCCTTTTTTATTAAACAGAAAATCATCTCCATAATTTCATCTTTAGAATAATCTTTCATAATGCCATAAGTAGAAATTTCATTAAAACCATTTTGGCGAATACGAGCAGTGTTTCTGCCCATCAATACATCGCATAACATAGTTTTTCCATAGTTATTGACCATTTTATGAATGCAAGATAAAATTTTTTTACTCTCCAAAGTAATATCTCTTTTAAAAAATTCAGTTTCGCAATTTATGCAATTATTACAATTTTTGGCATTTTCTCCAAAGTAATTGAGAATATATTTTCTTAAACACGATTTAGTATTGCAATAATCATCCATAGATTCTAACTTTTTAATAGAGTCTTCAAAATTTGAATCGTTTTGAATTATAAACTGTTGCAAGCCCTTGTCGCTTGGCGAATATAAGATTATCGATTCACTCTCTAAGCCATCTCTTCCGGCTCTGCCTGCCTCTTGATAAAAGTTTTCTAAAGATTTAGGCATATTATAATGAATCACTTTGCGAACATCTGGTTTGTCAATTCCCATACCGAAAGCCAAAGTTGCAACCATAATGTCAATTTGATCATATAAGAACATATCTTGCATGTTATCCCTTAAATCTGCCGTCATGCCCCCATGATATTTTCCAACCCTTTTACCCCTCTTCATTAAATTTCCATAAATCTTTTCTACAGTTTTTCTAGTAGCGGCATAAATAATAGTCGATTCGCCTTCACTTAACAGACTATATAGTTCATCGTCCTTCTTGCTGTTTTTAATTACTGAAAAGAAAATATTAGGTCTATCGAAAGACGAAATTTCAATATAGGGATTTATCAATTCAAGTTGGTCTATAATATCATTTTTACATTCTTCAGTAGCCGTCGCCGTAAATGCAGTGACAATAGGCCTCGATTTTAGTCCTTTAATCAATTGAGAAATCTGTCTATATTCGGGCCTAAAATCATGGCCCCATTGACTGATGCAGTGGCTTTCATCGACAGCAATTTGAGAAATCTTAATGCGCGTTAATGAAGACATAAAGCTTGGAACAGAAAGCCTTTCGGGAGCAATATATACAAGTTTATACTCACCATTTGTAAGTTTTCTTTGCCTATTTAAAAGTTCGTCAAAGTCTAAAGATGAATTGATATAAGAAGAAGGTATTCCCATTTGCAAAAGGACATCGACTTGGTCTTTCATAAGCGAGATAAGCGGTGAAATTACAATAGTAGTTCCCTCCAAAAGCATAGCTGGAATTTGATAACATAAAGATTTTCCAGAACCAGTTGGCATAATAGCCAAAACATCACGACCACTCAATATATTATTAATAATTTTTTCTTGTGAAAAACGAAATTCGTCATATCCA
>JAUNVH010000037.1 GCA_030537765.1 Tissierellia bacterium
AACCTACGCTGTTTCCAAGCAAAAGTGTTTAATAATGATTTTTGTAAAAATATTTTAAAAATCTACATATAAAATGAAAAACTTGAAAAATTATATATAAATCTCTCATAAAGATATCTTCAAGATGTTTTAATAGATTTCAATTACAAAATTTAATTATCGTATATAATATAAAAATATTATAAGAATTAAACTTTTTAAAAAATTTAAATTAATTTTAAAGTCTCTTTTGATTGAGAATGTTTTGGTTATTTGAAACTAGAATTATTCTAATAGATTCCTATTTAATAATCAGATAGCTGATGATATACTATAAACAAGAACATTTTAACGAGGGATAATTATGGAAGATAGGAAAAAACTGAAGATTATTTTATTTTTATTTAGTGGCTTGGTAATCGTGGGCACTTTGGGATATATGATTTTACTGAGAATTTCATTTATAAGCGCACTTTATATGACGGTTATAACAATTTCTACAGTTGGATATAAAGAAGTAGCAATGATGACTGAAGCGGCGCAGATTTTTTCTATATTCTTGATATTTTTTGGTGTCGGTACTGTTGGTTATACATTTACAACTGTGCTCGTTATGTTTATAGATGGAAGATTACAAGATATTTGGAGGGATCGCAAAATGGAATCTGCAATTAAGGCATTAGAAAATCATTATATTATTTGTGGAGCGGGAGCATCGGGGCGTGCTATAATTTCTGATTTTATTCGCCATGATATGCCATTTTTGATAATTGATCAAGATGAAGATAAATGCATTAAACTTCGAGATGAAGGCTTGCTTGTCATATGTGGTGATGCCACTTCTGAAGATGTATTACAAAAAGCAAAAGTCTTCGAAGCAAAAGGGCTTTTGTCATGTCTGCCAACAGATATGGAAAACATTATGGTAATACTTACTGCCAAAGAGATTTCAAAAGATATATATATCATTTCAAGAGCAATCACACCTGGCTCGCACGAAAAACTTACTAAGGTTGGCGCAGATAATACAATTTCTATTAGCGAGATAGGCGGAAAGAGAATGGCTGGCATGATGATTAGGCCCCATATTATATCGTTTTTAGACGTGATAACTCGAGTTGGAAATGTTTCTTTAGACTTAGAAGAAGTAAAAGTTCCTGTTGGGAGCATGATGGCTAATAAAAAACTATTAGAACTGGAAATTCCCAAAAAAACTGGATTGATCGTCTTGGCTGTTAAGCATGAAGATTCAGATGCTTTAAATTTTAATCCATCTGGAAACTATATGATTAAAGAACGTGATATTCTAATCGTCTTAGGAAAACAAGAACAGGTCGATATACTTATAAATTTAGTTAAAGAAAGTGTTTAGCCAATGCTTTAAAAAATACTTGCAATGAAAATTCTCAAGTTTTATAATTAAAATATAAATACTATTTGAAAGGAGAATTTATGGATAAAGGAGAACATAATGAGAGATTTATAGAAAAGTATAAGCAAGGTGTTATAAACGGTTTTAGAATTTTTGTAGATACAAAAACGGGTGTTAATTATCTTTATACTTGGAACAATTCTATGGCGCAAGGTTCGGGCTTGACTGTGCTTGTGGATAAAGATGGAAAACCTGTTGTAGATGAATAGATTTATTTGCGAGATTATTCTCGCTTTTTTTATGCAAAAATTTAAATTGATTAATCTTCAAGCAATTAGATTTTTTAAAATACATATTTAGATCGCTATAAAAAATTTTATAAAAATACTTGCAAAATAAAAAATATAAGTATATACTGTTAAGAGCTTAATGGTTAAGTGCCATAAGTATCATTTTATATCAATGGGGGGATAAAATGAACAGCGAACTTAAAATAAAATATATAAAGACCTTGATGCGTTTTAATAGATCGGGAATAAAACTTTATGATTGCAAAAAGCTCAATATGACGGAGCTTTTTATTATGGCTGGAATCTCTAATTCTATATTTGGAGATTCAGATGGTTTCGATCTTTCAAAAATTCAAGAGTATACTCATATTTCTAAAGCGGCAATTTCTCAGATTCTTTCATCATTGGATAAAAGAGGTTATATAATCAGAGAAACAGATAAGACTAATCGTCGCAGAATTACTGTCGAGCTTACTGATAGCGGGGAAGAAATTTTAAAACAGACAAAAAAACGTTCGGATCAAATTTTAGATGAGATTCTGAGACGCCTTGGCGAAGAAAATGTGCTCGAGCTGATTAATCTGCTCGATAAGCTGTCTAATATTTCTGACGATTTGAAAGAGGAATTGGAAGCAAAAGAAAGTGAGGCGAAAAATAGATAATGAAATTAATAAGATATTTAAAGCCATTTTATAAAGGGCTTATCTTAGCTTTGGTTTTACTTTTCGTACAAGCCATATGCAATTTAAGTCTGCCTGATTTTATGTCAGACATTGTCAATGTTGGAATTCAGCAAAACGGAATTGAAAATGCTTTGCCTCGAGCTATTTCTCCTAATGATTTAGATTTTATTACTAAATTTATGACAAAAGATGAGAATATAAAAGTACGAGATGCTTATATTTTAAATTCTGTTGAAAATCTTAAAAACACTGAATTTATATATGAAGACATTGATTTAGATAGTACGCAAGAAGTATTTATATTAAAAAAATTAGATAAAAGTGAAGAATCTGAATTAGAAAATATGTTTTCAAAAGCTTCTGCAACTTTAGTCGAGACTGTTAAAGATATTTTTCCAAAAGCAGAAGGCTCCTCTAATTTAGAAGATCCAAATGCAGAAACAGAATTTGATTCAGAAATGCTAAAAAAATTAATGCCTATATTAAATAATATTCCTACTGAAAAAATTGAGGAATATAGATCAAAAGTGGCAGATTCAGATGCTCAAATGTCTAGGCAGATTGGTATTTTGATCTCTAAGAGCTTTTTCGAAAATATTGGTGGCAATGTAGAAAAAATACAGCGCAATTATATTTATAGCATGGGAAAAAAGATGGTCATTTTTGCTATCATAGGAGGAATTGCAACCATATCTGTAAACTTTTTGGCTTCTAGAATTTCTACATCTGTTGCGAGGGAACTTAGAAAAGATATTTTTAATAAGATTGAAAGCTTCTCTAGTGAAGAATTTGATAAATTTGGAGCGGCATCTTTAATAACACGCTCCACAAATGACATATCTCAAATGAGACAATTAATTCATATCGGGATTAGAATGGTCTGTTACGCTCCTATAATGGGTATTGGCGGTGTGATTATGGCCTTGAAAAAATCTGCTTCTATGAGCTGGATTATTGGAGTGGCAGTTATTACTATATTGGGATTTATTTCTATACTGATGTCAATAGCTATGCCTAAATTTAAACGAATTCAAAAGCTGTTGGACCGTTTAAATCTAGTTGCAAGAGAAAACTTGAGCGGAATTATGGTCATTAGAGCTTTTGGAACTGAAGAGCATGAACTCAAACGCTTCAGAACGGCCAATGAAGAATTTACAGGAGTAAACTTGAGTGTAAACCGTATTATTTCTCTTATAATGCCTTTGATGATGCTCATTATGAATGGCCTGACTGTACTGATTATTTGGGTTGGCGCTCATCATATTGCTCAATCGTCTATTCAAATAGGAGATATGATGGCCTATATGCAATATGCAATGCAAGTTTTGATGTCATTTATGCTGATTTCGATTGTATTTATTCAATTGCCACAAGCGGCTGTTTCTGCAAATCGTATTTCAGATGTATTGGAAACTGAGCTTTCGATTAAAGACCCAGATATGCCAATTGAATTTGACAATTCTAAAAAAGGCTATTTAGAATTTAAAAATGTGAATTTCAAATATGATGATGCTAAAGAAAACGCCTTGTGTGATATAAGTTTTTTGGCAAGTCCTGGCAAAACTACGGCCATAATTGGCTCTACTGGTTCGGGAAAATCGACTATTGCTTCTTTGGCTTTACGCTTTTATGATATAAGCTCTGGCGAAATTTTGCTAAATGGAGTCGATATTAGAAAAATTAGACAAGAAGATTTGCGAGATAGAATTGGATTTGTGCCTCAAAAAGCAATGCTTTTGTCTGGAACGGTTGCTTTTAATCTAAAGTATGGAAATTTTTTGGCAAAAGATGAATTGATGTATAAGGCGAGCAGAATTGCTCAAGCTTCTGATTTTATTGAAAATATGGAAAAAGGATTCGACTCAAATATTTCTCAAGGTGGAGTAAATGTTTCGGGAGGGCAGAAGCAGCGTCTATCGATTGCAAGGGCAATTGTTAAAGAACCGGAAATTTTAATTTTTGATGACAGCTTCTCGGCCCTAGATTTTAAAACTGATGCAAAACTTCGAAAGGCCTTAAATGAATCTATAGAAGACCAGACTGTAATTATTATCGCCCAAAGAATTTCAAGCATTATGAATGCTGATGAAATATTGGTGCTGGATAATGGCAAGATTGTTGGAAGGGGAAGCCATGAAAAGCTTTTAAAAACTTGTAAACATTATCGTGAAATTGCAGCGTCACAAATGGGTGAGGAGGTAATTGAATGAGTGAAAAAAACCGAAGATTTCGCAGAAATACAAGATCAAATATGGCTGCGCCTGTTGAAAATGCAAAAGATTTTAAAGGTAGCTTTAAAAAACTCATAGGCTATTTGGGAACCCATAAATGGACAATTTTATTCGTCTGGATATTGGCGATAATCTCCACAGTTTTCACAATTGTTGGGCCTAAGGTTTTAGCAAAGGCGACTGATGAATTAGTTAGAGGATTTTTAGCAAAAATTTCTGGCACGGGAACTATTGATTTTACAAAAATTGGAAAAATATTGGCTTTTATGATGGGCCTTTACTTTATAAGTGCCACATTCACGTATCTACAAGGCTTTGTAATGGCTGGAGTAACTTCAAAAGTTACTAAGAAAATGAGAAATGATATCGACATAAAGATTCACAAATTGCCACTTGAGTTTTTTGATAAACATTCTACTGGCGATATATTATCTCGAATTACTAATGATGTAGATATGATAAGCAGAACTTTAAATCAAAGTATGACTCAAATTGTCACATCAGTTACCTCGCTAATTGGTATTGCGATTATGATGTTTTCTATAAGTTGGAAATTGAGTTTGGCAGCTTTGAGCATTTTGCCAATCTCGATGCTAATAATTTATCTAATAGTTTCTAAATCGCAAAAATATTTTGTGGCACAGCAAGAATCGCTTGGAGATTTGAACGGGCATATTGAAGAAATGCTTGGAAACCATATTCTCATAAAGGCTTTTAACGGTGAGAAAAATTCAATAGAAACTTTTGCAAAATATAATGAAGAGCTATTTGAATCATCTTGGAAGGCAACTTTTTTATCGAGCCTAATGATGCCCATATTGAATATAGTGGCAAATTTAGGATATGTTGCAATCTGTGTTCTAGGCGGAGCATACGTTGTGGCAGGAACACTTACAATTGGTGGAATACAGGCCTTTATTCAATATATGCGCCAATTTAATCAGCCGATTTCACAAGTTACACAAATTTCAAATGTATTGCAACAAACTGCAGCTGCTGCAGAAAGAGTTTTTGAATTTTTAGCTGAAGAGGAAGAAACTGCAGACGAAGTTCAAACAAACGATGCAATTAAAGTTTCGGAAAATGAAAAAGATATGAAAGGCGAAATAGAATTTAAACATGTGAAATTTGGATACGATAGCCAAAAACCAGTAATAAAAGATTTTAATGCCAAAGTAAAAGCTGGCCAAAAAATTGCCATAGTCGGTCCCACAGGAGCGGGTAAAACTACAATTGTAAAACTTTTGATGCGCTTTTACGATGTGGACGAAGGCGAGATTTTAATCGACAATAGAAATATAAAAAGTCTAAGTCGCAAGTCTTTGAGAGATTATTTTGGCATGGTATTGCAAGACACATGGCTCTTTAGTGGCACAATAAAAGAAAATATCAGATACGGTAGACTCGATGCCACTGACGAAGAAGTTTATGAGGCTGCAAAAGCGGCTCAAATTGATCATTTTATAAATACCTTGCCAAAAACTTATGATATGGTCTTAAACGAAGAGGCTGACAATATTTCTCAAGGTCAAAAACAATTATTGACGATTGCAAGAGCGATAATTGCAGATCCGAAAATATTGATCCTAGATGAGGCCACAAGCTCTGTCGATACGCGCACAGAACTTTTAATCCAAAAGGCAATGGACAATCTTATGGCTGGAAGAACTAGCTTTATAATTGCACATCGCTTGTCCACAATAAAAGATGCAGATATGATCTTAGTTATGAAAGACGGAGATATTATAGAGCAGGGTAATCACGATGAATTGCTTGCTAAGAAAGGATTTTATAGCGAGCTATATAATAGCCAATTTGAATTGGCAACGGCATAGTTTAAGTTTAAAAGGCACGCATTTGCGTGTCTTTTTTATTAGCAAATATAGATTTAAATTTATTATTTTAGAATCTAGTTTTAAATAATGATATAATATTAATGGGAGTGGTAAAGATGCAAAAAGATATAATAATTTCTGAAGAATATAAAAATCTTAAAGCTGAAGTTGCGAAATTAAAGGCTGAATTGGCGGCTCTAGTCTTAGAACATGATGAGTTAAAATATGTGGTATGTAAAAATATTGAAACTAAATATTTATTAGAACTTGGCACATTTATTTTCAAAGTATATGAGGCCGAATGTGAATATTTGAGATTAAAAAGAAAATCAGAATTAATTCAGGCAAATATTAATCGCGAAGAAGCAATTGATTTAAAACGGATTGAAAATATTTTAGACGAAGAATTAATTGAATATAAAAAGAAAATGGATGCACATATCGCGAAGATGAATAAGGCATTAGAGCGAGGCGAAAAAGAATTTATGACAGATGATGAAGAGAAAGAATTTAAGGCATTATATTATAAAATAGTAAAAGCTTTGCATCCCGATTTAAATCCCAAGCTATCTGCTAATAAAAAGATATTATTTGAAAGGGCAGTCAGCGCCTATAAAAACGGAGATATCAAAGCATTAAAGATAATAGAGCAGCTGATTGAAAAAAATGAGAATTTAAAAGAAGAAGATTCTATAAATATATTAAAAAACACGAAAGAAAATTTATTGAAAGCTTTAAGAGATGTTAAAAGCTCCATAAAAAATATTAAGGAAAGTTATCCTTATAATTTAAGAGAATTCACAGACAATCCTACAAATATGGAAAAAAGAAAAAATCAGCTTATAGATACACTTTTACAATATAAAACTATGACTAAGAAATTAAACAAAAGAATTGAAGAGCTTTTGAGGTGATAATATGAACGAAATTAAGAAAATAGATAATGACATAATTGCATTACTACACAACAAAACTCCCAGCCTTAATCCACCAAAGCCATATGAAAGAGAAATATTTTTGTTTGAAACTTATGTGGCAGGCACGACACATATTCCCAATATATTAGATTTGGAAGTGCATTTAAAAAAAGGCGATCATTTAAAATTTAGGAGAGAACCTGATAATCCATATGATGAAAAGGCCATAGTTATAAGAACTGAAAATGGCGCCAAGATTGGCTATGTGCCAAAGGCAGACAATATAATTTTTTCAAGATTAATGGACGCCGGAAAGCTTCTATTTGGAAAAATTGATGACAAAGAAATTTTAAATAATTGGGTTAAAATATACATATCTGTCTATTTGCTAGATTAGATTTATTAAAATTAAAATATAAAAGATTTTGAAAATTATCTATGACAAAGTATTTTCGCTCTTTTTAACACTGTAAGTTTGGAAATGTTTTTCAAAAAACCACAATATATAGTATGTGAGATTTCAAAAAGCGGATGCTTTATCAACTTAAAGCGTACTTATTGACTCCAAAGTGCTTATATAGTGAAGGCTAATAAATTAAAAGATTAATTCTAGATTTTTTATTATTTTTGATTTAATAGTTTAATTTTTAGCTTCCAACCACTGCGCAAGCAGTGGGTTTTTTTATACACGAAAGGAGAATAAAAAATGAAAGAGAAATTAAAAAAATTTAAAAACAATAAAGAGGATTTAAAAATGGAAAATTCACAATCTATAAAATGCAATTTGAGAATTAAAAATGAAAACGATGAGAATATAGAGCTGATATCTGAAAAAGAAAAAGCTAAATTGAAAGAATTTCTAACTGAAGAAGAAATACTTGCCATTGAGGCAGATTTAAAAATGGAAAAAGAGATGAAAGACGCTATGTCAGGTTATGAACTTATTAGCTATGGTACTTGCCATTATGACATCTTGCTAGATGATGTTGAAGCTGAGTTGGCAACTGGGACTTTGCAACTCAATGAAACTGTTCAAGTTTTTAGATCGAATGAAGAGATTTCAGATTTTGGAATTTATCCAATTATAAGATGGTATTATGACGACAAAAAAGAAATGCAAAAAAATGTGAACTATCCTGATGCTAGAAAAATCTATCTCTATGATAAAGATGAGCTTGAAAAAATGACTGCTGCGCAATTGTTTGCGGAATTTACGACATTTGCAAGATTATTTAATCCCGATGCTTTTTATAGTGATATTAAGACCGATGAAGAAATTGAAAAACTGTTTGAAACAGTAAGACTTCTCGGCTCAAAAACTGATCCTGAACAAATTGAAATTGCTAATAGAAATGAAATAAAGCGTAAGAAAGAAAACAAGATTAAACGCAGAGTCAGAAAAATAATTAAGAGAAAAGCCGATTAATTTAAAATATATAAGGAGGATATAAATGATTGAAAATACTATGAGAGAATACTTGGCTAAACGAGGATTAGAGGACGGCTTTACTGACGAAGAAATAGAGTCATTAGAACCTAGTTGGCAAAAAGTAGTAAAAAATAAACACAAGTATTCTTTGCGAGATATAATGAAGATAATTGTATCCAAATATGATTATTTGACGAATTGGGCTTTCGATATGGTCGAAAGAGGCTATTGCGATCCCGAAAAATCTTTTAGAGTATATAGAGATAAAGAATATTTAGATACAGCTTATCGCCCAATTTTAAATGTTTTTCTCGACCATGAATTTGAAACAGAAATATTAAAGGAATATAAATATAGGGTAGACTTTTATAATAGCGTAAAAGATAAATTAGAAAATATTAATTTTTATGATTTGACAGATGAACTCATGATTATGAATGCCATTTATAATCATGAATACGGCAAAGACGATGGAAATGATTCATATGAAATTTATTTAGGAGATAGATTATATGAAGAGTCTTTGATATTTTCTTTCGATATAAACAAAATGTCTATCGGAGATTTGATGAAAGTTTTGACTGATTTTTATCCAAATTTAAAAGAGAAAATTGAAAAGATTGATGCTGAAGAATTTTTTGTATTGAGATCGCATGAACTGCGAGACTTTGGTTATCGTCCTATTATTGATATATATCATAAAAATGAAAGTTTAAGTGATCTTAAGCTAAAAGATGATAAAAATAAATTTAGACTTTTAAAATTACCTAAAGATGTTTTATTGGCTGAATTAAATACATTTATAAATATATATCAAAAATAATAATTTAAAAAAGATTTTTATTAGTAAACAATTAAAGCCTCTGATATAGAATAAAACAATCAGAGGCAAAGCTTTATCATATATTAATAAATATTTTTTTAATAAATTTTAAGTTTTATAGATATATTGAATAAATGAATGGCAAATAGCAATATTAAATGATACAATGAATATATAATTTATTTGATTAATATAACTTAACTTTATGAGCAAAGATAAAGCGTTTAATATATAATCGATAGTACTGAATTAAAAAATATTAAATTAGAAGAACTATTGAAAGAATTCTATGAATGTTATAATATAACGATTAAACCCGATAAAGTAAAAGAAGTCATTAAGAACACAAATATCTATTTTGATAAAATAAATAAACACTTATATATTGATTATTCTAATTATGTAAATACAATTAAAACTGATTAAAATATAATTTAAATAATACAGGAGGTAATTTAGATGAAACTTGATAAAACAAATTTAGTTTATGCAATGAGTAAAGACAATGAAGTGGCGATGAGAATTGATTCTTTAGATGAGATTGTCGTTGAAACATGCGACTGCTTTACAGAAACTGTTAAGACTGAAAGTGATTTAATAAGCAATCTAGACTGGACAAAGATAAATCCTGCAACTGGTCCAATATTTGTAAATGGAGCAGAGCCAGGGGATGTTTTAAAAGTTGATATTTTAGAAATTGAAGTTGAAAAACAAGGCGTTATGATATCTGCTCCTGGGCTTGGCCTTATGGGAGATGAACATAAAAAAGAGCTCACAAAAGTTGTGCCGATAGAAGGGGATAAGGCTATTTTTAATGAATCAATAAAGATTGATTTAAATCCGATGATTGGCGTTATTGGCGTTGCACCAAAGGACGAAGCTATTCCAACGGGAACTCCATTCGATCACGGGGGCAATATGGACTGTAAAAAAATAAAGGCGGGCAATACACTTTATCTGCCTGTAAATGTTGAAGGAGCACTCTTGGCTTTAGGTGATCTACATGCTGCTATGGCCGACGGTGAAGTAAATGGTACGGGAGTTGAAATCAGCGGTAAAGTAAAGCTTAGGGTGGAAGTTTTAAAAGACTTTAAATATCAAACCCCATTAATTGAGAGCGATGAAAAATTAATTACAGTCTGCTCTAGAGAAACTATGAAAGAGTCTTCCATTTGTGCAACTAAGATGATGCAAGAGATTGTTATTGATAAAACTGGGCTTTCAGCTGAAGAAGCTGGCATGCTTTTGAGCTTAGTTGGCGATTTAAAAGTAGCTCAAGTAGTAGATCCCAATATGACTATGAGAATGGAAGTAGCGAAAAAATATCTAAAATAATATCTAAATTTCATATTATAAGTCGCTTCTTTATTGGGGCGACTTATAAATAAATATCATCGATTTAATATATATGTCTTTATAAATTTTAAAAATTTAGATTTGGACTAATGCGAGAAAATTATATATATTTAAATTGATTTTATTAGCATAAATATACTAATTATAGTATAATAAAGATATTACAATTGTTAATTTTAAAAATGTTTACAATTCTTAAAGGGTGATCTATATGATGGTTTTAGTCACATACGATGTCGAAACCGTCTCAAAAGATGGTCAAAGAAGGCTCAGGCAGGTTGCGAAATGCTTAGTTAATTATGGGCAAAGAGTACAAAATTCAGTTTTTGAATGTGTCGTCACACCAGCACAATTGGCTGAAATGAAGATCAAACTGTCTCAGATTATTGATGAGGAAAAGGATTCCCTAAGAATTTATCATATTGGCAAAAACTGGCAAATCAGAGTCGAAAATATGGGCAGACAGGATACTTATGATCCTGAACGTGATACCTTGATGTTTTAGGAGAGCTTATGACATTTTATGCAAGAACAGATGAATCAGGCTACAAGCAGACTTTAAAAAACCATATCGAGGGCGTAAGAAAAAGGACAAGCGCTTCAAATTTATATAATTTTGAGCATACGGTTGAACTGGCATCGATTTTTCATGATGCTGGGAAATATTCTGCAATTTGGCAAGAATATTTATTAAATCCTGGCAATAAAAGAGTTCCACATTCTACTTTTGGTATGGCTTTGTTTTCAACGCTTACAAATAAAAATTTTTCCGCTATGAGAAAAGACGATGCTTTTATTTATTTAATAGATATGGTCACTTTTGCGATCGGCGCTCATCATGGAATTTATGACAATCTAACAATGAGTGGAGATTGGCAAAGTTTCAATAAAATAAATAAAGTCTTAAATGATAATGAATATTTTGAAGCTACGACTAAAAATTTTTTATCTGAATATGACGAAGCCTATATCACAAATTTGATAAAGAAAGCAATGGACGAGATGAAAGCTTTTATTTCTTCTTTACCTAAAGACAAAATTATTAGAAACTTTTATTGCGGCATGCTTGCAAGGATTATTTTATCGACAGTTATTGATGGCGATTGGAGCGATGCGGCTGCTTTTTTTGACAGCACAGAGAGCGAATGGAAATCAATTTATGACACTTTTAGTTTCGAAAGCTTACTCGATAATTTACATATTGCGTTAAAAGGTTTTACAGAAAAAACTAAAATCAATACAATTAGAGAAAAAATATCTAATGAATGTTACGAAAGTGCAACTAGACAAACTGGAATTTTCAAATTAAATGTGCCAACAGGTGGAGCAAAAACTCTTGCTGCAATGAGATTTGCTCTAAGACATGCAATTTGCAACAATAAAAAGAGAATAATTTACATCGCACCTTATAAGTCAATTCTTTCGCAAAACGCTGAAGAATATAAAACTAAGCTTACAAAAGCTGACAAAAATAGAGATCTTTTCATATTGGAACATCATGGCGATGTAGTTTTAGACGAAGAAACAGATGATAAAGCACAAATTGAATTTAACCATAAACGCAAATATTTAACTGAAAATTGGGATGCTCCAATAATTTTAACTACTATGGTTCAATTTTTAAATACATTATTTTCTAGCAAAAGTCAATCGATTAGGAGATTTAATAAATTGGCGGAGTCTGTAATTATTATAGACGAATTTCAAGCTTTGCAAAATAATAGTTTTAGCATATTTAATCTTACAATGAACTTTTTAAATAAATATTTTGGCACAACTTTTGTTTTGACTACTGCAACACAACCGCCGTTTGAAAGTGAAATTGGCCTTGGAAGATATAATTTCAAGGCGATTGAGTATGCAAAAAATCCAGATTTAGTTAGTGATTACTCAAATGAAAAGGCGTTTTTAAGAACAAAGATTATAGATAAATCTCTTGGAAAAGAAATTGATGAAGTAGAGCTTTCAGATATTATTTCTAAGAGAATGGAAAATATCGATTCTTTGCTTGTCATTGTCAATACAAGAGATGCTTGCAAAAAAGTTTTCCAAGAAGTTAAAAAAAGAAACAGAGATTTTGAAGTTAAAATGCTTAGCAATAATATGATTCCAAAACATAGAGATGAGGTTTTGAAAAAAGTAATAGAATCAATAGAAACAAAGAGGATTGTATTAATCAGCACCCAACTTATTGAAGCGGGCGTAGATATATCTTTTGACGGAGTAATTAGGTCTTTGGCTGGACTAGATTCAATTGCACAAGCAGCAGGAAGATGTAATAGACACGGCAAAAAAGATATTGGCGAAGTTTGGATTATTAAATTGAAGTCTAATGTAGAAAATACTGATCCAATAGAGGATATTAAAATTGCAAAAGAAACTATGTCTGCTATTTTGGAAGATTTTAATCGTTATCCTAAAAGATATGATTGCGATTTGCTAAGCCAAAAGGCTTTGAAATTCTATTTTGAAAACTATTTTGAGCAAATCGATAAGCATATTAAATCAAAATTGAATAAATCTAAGGAAGTATCGATTATGGATTTATTATCGATTAATAGTAAAGGATCACAAGAATTCGAAGATAAATTTAAAATAAAACCCATTATGAGCTTAAGGCAAGCTTTCAAAACGGCAGGCAATAAATATAAGCCGATTGACAACAATCAAGTGCCGGTATTGGTTGAATATGACGATGATGGCAAAAATCTAGTTTTAGAATTAAATTCAGAAAAAGGAATATATGAAACGAAAAGGATTTTGAGAAAAGCTGCAAGATATATTTTGCAAATATCGAAAGGGACTTTTGAAAATCTAAAATCGGAGGGTGAAATTTTTATGGCAAATGAAGTGCCAATTCTAAGAGAAAGTTCATATAGTAATGATATGGGATTAAATTCTAATCAAGTAGAAGAAATATCAACAATTACATTTTAGGAGGTGATTTAATGCAATACGAAAACAAATTATCGTTTCAGGTTCATGGTAAAAGGGCTTTATTTTCAGACCCAGTCAGTAGAGTTGGCGGTGAAAAATTTAGCTATATGTTTCCAACTTATCAGGCTTTAAAAGGCATTACAGAAAGCATATATTGGAAGCCTTCTATAGTATGGAAAGTCTTAAGAGTTAGAGTTATGAACAAAATTCGAATGGAAAGTTCTGGTATAAGACCGATTAAATTTAACACAAATGCAAATGAACTGGCCTATTATACTTATCTAAAAGATGTAAATTATCAAGTGGAAGTTCAATTCAAATGGAATGAAAATCGCCCGGAATTGTCCGAAGACTGGAACGAAGACAAGCATTTTCAGATTGCAAAAAGATCAATTGAAAAGGGAGGAAGGCGGGATGTTTTCTTAGGCACTAGGGAATGTCAGGCATATGTTGAACCTTGTGTATTTGGCGAGGGAGAAGGCTATTACGATGATGATGAAGAATTGTCATTTGGTGTTTCTTTTCATAGCTTTATTTATCCTGACGAGCAAGATTCTGACGGCTACAAAGGTCTGACAGCTTGCTTTTGGCGTCCATTTATGAGAAATGGCATTATTGAATTTGTAGAGCCAAAAGAAACAGAGCTTAAGCGAAACATTTATGAATCGAGTTTGAAGCAATTCGTGCCTGGAGAAAATTTCAGCTTCCTTACGGAGGTGTTGTAGATGAGTTGGTTAAGCACATTAGAGGAAACCTATAATTATCTATTTGATTATGGGCTTAGAAACCCAGGCGAAGTTCAAAACCTAATGCCGCCGGGTGTAATTACTCAAAATGCCCATTTAGAAATTGTTTTAAATAGAGATTCTGAATTTCTAAGAGCTCAGTTTATTCCAAAAGAAGATGCTCAAACTCCAATACCTTCAACCGACAAATCTTCTGTTAGAACTGGAGGAAAAGCGCCTCATGTAATCTTTGACCAGTTACTATATGTAGCTGGAGATATGGTTAATTATCTAAAAGATGGCAAAGAAAAAGAAACTATTGAAGAACTTAGGTTTGAGCCATATTTAAAGCTTTTATATAATTTTAAAACAGAGGCTAATAATGAACTATTAGATATTTTGTATAAATATATAGAAAAAAAGACAATGGTTAAAGATCTAATAGATGCTGAAATTCTTCAATTAGATGACGATGGGCTTGTAGATACAAAAGTCAAATATCAAAGCACAGATCAAACTAAATTTTTGGTGAGATTTGCAATTGAAAAAGATGGAAAGCTTTATAAACTATGGGAAGATTTCAGTCTGTTTTCAGATTATTCCGACTATTTTATGGAAAGCTTTGCTAAAAATGACGAGGACTTTTGCTATGCAACTGGAAAACGTGGCTATATGCAAAAATTACATGGCAAAAATATTAGATTTGCAGGCGATGGAGCAAAGTTAATCAGCTCAAATGACAGCCAAAATTACACTTATCGCGGCAGATTTAGCAAACCTGAAGAAGCAGTATTGATTAGCGGAATGACTTCAGAAAGGGCACATAGTGCTTTGAGATGGCTCATTAGAAATCAAGGATTTATAAAAAATGGCTATGCAGTAATTGCTTGGAACACTGAAAACGAAGAAACTGCCGATCCGATGAAAGATAGCTTTGATTTAATATATGGCGGTTTAGTTGAAGAAGATGATTTTGAAGAAATTAAATTATCTGAAGCATTTGCCAGAAATCTAAAACGAGCCTTGCAAGGCTTGACAAATAGATTAGATAAGAATCAAAAGATTAATATTATGGCCATAGATGCCGCAACTCCAGGCCGAATGGCAATATTATATTATGCAGAAAAGTTTGCAGATGATTATATTGAAGCAATTAAAAAATGGCATACTGAAACGGCTTGGCTCCATTCTTATAGATTGAGAAAAATAATTAACGAAAAAGGCAAAGAGGAATCAAAGTCTGTAAGATATTATGGAGCGCCCTCTCCATACGATATTGTGCTTTGTGCATTTGGCGTAGAACAAGGCGATTTTATGCGACTTGGAGATAATGATAAATTCTTAAATCAACAACTCAGAAGACTTTTGCCTTGTATAGTAGATGGCGCAAAACTACCTGTAGATTTTATGCGTGGAGCTTTTAGAAACGCAGTAGATCCTCATGCGAAGAAATATTATAATTGGCAAAAATGTATGAGCATAGCTTGTAGTTTAATTAGAAAATATTATATAGATAGGAAAGGAGTAGATTACAAAATGGCTCTCGATACCAGCATAACAGATCGAAGTTATCTTTATGGAAGACTTTTAGCCATTGCAGACAAAGTTGAAGGAGATGCCTTATGGGCGAGAAAAATTGATAGGCAGACGACTGCAATGAGAAGCATGGAAGCTTTATCTAAAAGACCTTATCGAACTTGGTTCAATATTGAACTTAATTTAAACCCTTATTGGAAAATGATAAGTAAAAAGTCGGCAAGTTTTTACAAAATGAAATTAAATGAAATTATGTCTATGTTTGAACTTGATGAATTCGAAAACAATAGACCGTTAAAGCCGCTATTTTTACTGGGCTATCATTGTCAAATGGCAGATTTAATAAAGAAAAAAGATCAGGAGGAAAATGAAGATGATAAATAATAAATATGACTTTTTAGTAATATTAAGCGCTAATCGTGCCAATCCAAATGGAGATCCATTAAATGGCAATAGACCTAGAGAAGATAATAATGGATTTGGAGAAATTTCTGACGTATGCTTAAAACGAAAAATCAGAAATAGACTTATAGATATGGGCGAAGAAATCTTTGTACAATCTGATGAAAAGAGAGTCGATGAATATAAATCTCTAAGCGAAAGAGCAGCAGCAACACTTAAAGGTAAAGAAAAAGACAGAGATGAATATGCAAAAGCGGCATGTGAAAAATGGCTCGATGTTAGAGCTTTTGGGCAAGTATTTGCCTTTAAGAAAAGAGGCGATGTAGCAGAAGTTTCAGTTGGTGTTAGAGGACCTGTATCGATACATCCAGCATTTAGCGTTGAACCTATAGAAATTGAAGATCTTCAAATAACAAAGAGCGTAAACTCAGAACCTGCTGACAAAAAATCGTCGGACACAATGGGCATGAAACATAGAGTAAACTTTGGGCTTTATGTAACAAAAGGCAGCATAAATGTTCAACTAGCTGAAAAAACAGGCCTTACAGACGAAGATGCAAAAAAAATTCATCAAGCATTAATTACGCTATTTGAAAACGACGCATCGGCTGCAAGACCTGAAGGTTCAATGGTAGTTGAAAAAGTCTATTGGTGGAAACATAATAATAAAATGGGACAATATCCTTCAGTAAAAGTTCACAATAGCGTTAAGATAACTCCAAAAGCTGAAGGACAAATTGCAAATTCAATCGAAGATTATGAAATTGAATACGAGCCACTTGAGGGATTAGAACTAGATTTATACGAAATATAAATTAAATTTGACCCTCTCTAAAAATTGAGAGGGTCAATAAAATAGGGTGGACAGTATGGAATATATACAAATAAGCGCAATTCAACATTTTGTATACTGCAAGCGTCAATGGGCATTGGCCTATTTAGAACAGCAATGGGAAGAAAACGAAGATACAATTATGGGTCAATATGTGCATAGAAATGTAGATGATGAATACTATATAGAAAAACGAAGAGATTCCATATTTGTTAGATCGTTGCCCATAATATCGCATGAGTTAAAAATCAGCGGAATTGCCGATATGGTTGAATATAGAAAAAACTCTGACGGCGTAGAAATAAAAAATTATAAAGGCAAGTGGCTTCCATATGTAATTGAATATAAAAAAGGAAAGCCAAAGAAAGACAATTGCGATATATTGCAGCTCGTGGCTCAAGTAATGAGTATAGAGGAAATGAACAATTGCAAAATTAATGAAAGTGCAATTTATTATAAAACTGCAAATAAAAGATTCGTTGTAAATATAACCAAAGATTTACGTGATGAATTGAAAGAAACATTATTACAGATGAGAGAAATTTATAAAACTAAGCAAACACCAAAAGCTCAAAAAGGAAAGTATTGCCAAAGATGCTCTCTAAAAGAACAGTGTATGCCAAGGCTTACGACTCATAAAAGAAGCGTTGTAAACTATATAAATAAATATCTAATGGAGTAAGAAATGCGCAAATTATTAAACACATTATATATAACGCAAGAAGATATTAGACTCTCAAGAGACGGAAGTAATGTAGTGATAAATAAAAATAATGAAAAACTTGGTCAAATTCCGATACAGTATTTAGAAAATATAGTCTGCTTTACTTATGTTGGAATATCTTCTTCACTTATGGAACTAAGTACAGAAAATAATGTATCTATAAGTTTTTTATCGCCTTGGGGCAAATATAGAGGACGAGTAGAAGGGCCGATAAAGGGAAATGTACTACTTAGAAAAGAACAGTATAGAATATCAGAAAATGAAGAAGACACACTCGTTTTTGCAAAGAGCTTTATGTTTGGAAAGATTTATAATTCCACAAAAATATTGCAAAGAGCAACTAGAGATTATAAAGATTTAAAAGATCCAATGAGAATTGAATTAGCGATAAATAACTTAAAAGAAGCAAAGAAAAAGATATTCGAATCAAATAACTTGGAATCTTTGCTCGGCATAGAAGGAGATGCATCAAGAAATTACTTTCAAAATTTTTATCAGTTAATTAGAAATAATGATTTTAACTTTTCATCACGCGTTAGAAGACCACCCACCGATGCCATAAATGCAATGTTATCATTTGGATATGGTATGCTCAGAGTTAGGACTGAATGGGCTTTGGAAACAGTAGGTCTTGATCCTTATGTAGGATTTTATCATCAAGATAGACCGGGAAGATCTAGCTTAGCGCTAGATTTAATGGAGGAATTGAGAGCATATATAGTCGACAGATTTGTATTATCTATAATAAATTTGCGGCAAATAAGCAAAAATGAATTTGTATTTCAAGAAAATGGTTCGGTACTATTTTCAGAAGATGGCATGAAAAAGTTCTTAGATTTGTGGAATAAAAAGATGCAAGAAGAGCTAAAACATCCATTTTTGGAAGAAAAAATACAAATTGGACTATTGCCCTATGTGCAGGCAATGTTGCTAGCAAGAACAATAAGGAATGATTTGGAGATTTATCCACCATTCTTAATAAATTAAATTGCGAACCTAAGATGTCCATAAAATCATTGGGAGGCTCGCAGAAAAAAGCATATAATTTGATCTAATATTAATTAAAATTAATATTAATAATAAAAGTTTTACTAGATATAGTTTTTATTTAAATGAATATAACTATATTTAGCTGTCGCCCGTCACGTACGGGCGTGGATTGAAAT
>JAUNVH010000038.1:0-11397 GCA_030537765.1 Tissierellia bacterium
TGCCGTCATACCAAAAAGCATTGCAAATATTATCGTTAAGATAATAAATTTTCTTTGCTTCATGATTTTTCCTCCTTATAATTATTTTTCGGGTTTTTCTTAAACTTTATTTGCTTTATGTATTACACGCTGCTTTCCATTCTTATATCTTTTTTAAATATTTTCTTACATTTTCAGCCTAAACTTTTTTAAATCCCTCCTCTTTGTTAAAAAATCTTTCAAAAGTATGATCGGTTTGAAAACTCTTTGGCTTTCTTCTTAAATTATAGATATAAATAAAAATTCCTCGGGCATGACTATATGCCTTTAGCTAAATCTCTTTTTAAGAAATTTTTAAAAGGCAACACATGCGTCCGAGGAAATAATATTTCTCTCTAATTTAATTGTATGATTGTTTTCTGGTTAAATTATAACACGCTAAAGCGAGCATTGCAATAAAAATATTTAGCTTTTTTAAATTTTTTTATATTAGCACAAAGATTTGTTAATGCAATAAATTAAAATTTATGATAAAATTATTTTTGTATTTATTTTAAAAGAAAAGAGATGATTTATTTTGAAAATTGGTGTACCTAAAGAGATTAAAGATAATGAGTATCGTGTCGCAATGACGCCCTCTTCGGTCGACATTTTTGTGGCAAATGGTCATGAAGTTTTTGTGGAGACTGGTGCCGGAGAAGGCATTGGCAAAACTGATGAAGAATTTATAAAAAGCGGCGCAAAAATCATCTCGACTGCTGAAGAGCTTTGGAATATATCTGATATGATATATAAGGTCAAAGAACCTGAGGAGTCGGAATATAAGTTTTTGCGCGAAGGCCTTATTGTTTTTTGTTATATGCATATGGCGGCAAATAGGCGCTTGGTCGATGCGCTATTAAATTCTGGCGCTGTGGCAATCGCCTTTGAAACGATTGAAGAAAATGATCAACTGCCTTGTTTAAAGCCAATGAGCGAAATCGGCGGACTTATGAGCATTATGGAAGGCGCAAATCTTTTGACCAAAGTTCAAGGCGGCAAGGGAAAATTGCTACAAGGCTTGCCAGGCGTTGCTCCTTCACACGTTGTAATTATCGGTGGCGGCGTTTCAGGCACAGGTGCAATCAGGGCAGCCGTTGGTATTGGAGCGCGTGTTACGGTGCTTGATCACAATGTGGAAAAACTTGCGAAGCTTAGCGATATATTTGGTTCGCGATTAGAAACTTTATATTCAAATCCTTATAATATTCGCAAAGTCGTAAAAACTGCCGATCTATTAGTTGGCGCAATCTTGGTGACTGGTTCTTTAACTCCAAAAGTTGTAACGGAAGATATGGTTAAAGCTATGAAAAAAGGTAGTGTTATTGTTGACATTGCTGTCGACCAAGGTGGTTGTGTTGAAACTATTGATAGAATCACAACTCATTCTAATCCAACTTATGTAAAGCACGGCATTATCCATTATGCTGTGGCAAATATCCCCGGCACTGTTGCTAGGAGCGCAACTTATGCCCTTTCTAATGCAACTACGCCTTATGCTTTAAAAATTGCTAATCATGGTTGGAAAGAAGCTGCAAAGCTATATGAGCCGATTAGAAAAGGCATAAATATCGCCGAAAATAGTGTTAAGTATGAAGGTATTGCCAAAGCTTTTGGCTTAAAATGTGAAAGTTTATAATAAAAAGAACTTCCGAATTTTTCGGAAGTTTTCTTCTTTATATTATTTTGCAATATATTTTTAATCTATTGCGATCGATCCATTTGCAGTTACGCCTTCAATATGGAGTCTATTTTCATGCGCATCGCTATAGCCTTCTGTAAATGCATTTATATATCTATCTTCTGTCAATATGCTTGTAAATCTAGGCGAAAGATTTATTTTGGAGCTATGTTTTGAATTTCTCTTTAGCTCGACTTTTATTGGTCTTGTAAAATCTGTTATATCTACATCGATTGAGCCATTGGTCGTTTTTAAGCTGATATCTTTTGTGGCTTCTGAAATATCGCCAATATAGATTGAGCCATTAGTAACTTTGGCATCAAATTCGCCTACATAGATTCCATGTGCAGATATTTTTCCATTTACTGTTTTGGCATCTATTTCTTTTCCTTCGGCTTCGTTGATTGCGATTGTGCCGTTTGTGGATTTATACTTTTGCTCTTTTGCTCTTACTGAATTTAAAGTTATTCTGCCATTTACACTCGATGCTTCAAGCTCATCGGCTTCTATGAAATTAATTTCTATGGCGCCATTTACTGTGCTTACTTCAAAATCTTTATATGGCCTTCTGGGAAATGCTATCGACATATGGGCGATAAACGGCTGTCTTCTGTTGTCGACTAAATTAGATCTGATCGTAATTTTATCGCCTACTTTTTCAGCTTTTATAAATTCATAATCGTCTCTTAATAGCTTATCGTCAAATGATATTTTGGAGCGCAGTTCTATATAGTCATTGTCCCATTGAAATACATGAATCCTGCCATTTATATTTTTCAATTTGATATTCGGTTTTTCGGTTCCTTCTAGATTTACTGTGGCCGTCTTTTCGATTCTGGCTGAATATTTTGTTCCGCTTTGAAAACTTTGGCCAATTTCTTCAAAGTCTATATTTGAAATTGTCTCTCCAGTCTTTTTTAAAACTTTTTCAACTGAATTCATAATTTTTTTTGCAAGGTCTGAGCCCATTTCTGAAAAATTCATTTTTTCAGTTTCTCTTTCGCCTACTGCATCTAAAAGTTTTATGGCTTCATCTTCTGTGATTTTGCCTTCTTTTAGCATATTTAATATCATTCGTTTTTCGTCACTCATTTTTTATGCCTCCTTTATATATCATCTTCGTTTAAATCATTTAGCATTTTGGTGGCCTCTTCAGTGGAAATCTCTCCTGCATCTAGAAGTGATAAAATTTCTATTCTGGATGTATCTTTTTCTACTTTATGGCCAAGTGCCGCTATTACATTGTCTAATTTATTCCTGACTGTGGGATAAGATATGCCCAATTCTTTTTCAATCTCCTTAATACTGCCTCTTTTTCTAACAAATATTTCGATAAAGTTTTTGTCCTCTACTGAAAGTCGGCTAAATTTATCTATATGGAATTCGCCCTCAATTTTTGTATGGCATTTAGGGCATTTATAAGATGTTATAACCAAAGCTCTTTCACAGACTGGACAATTGCATAAATTTCTTGACATCAATATCACCTCTTAGATGATATTTTATCATAGTTCTTAAAATTGTCAATATTAATATTAATATTTTTTATTTTTAGTATATTATTTATTAATTATTTTAATTTTATCTTTAATATTTGCGGCAAAGCTTTTATTTTAATATATTAAAGTATATTGCCGAATTTTACTTTTGTGTGGTATAATTTCACTAAGAGGAGGGCTTAATCATGATTAAAAAAACTTTTCTATTCTTAGCAATTATAATCCTTTTTTTCTCATGCCCTCAAAATGTTTTTGCTAAAGATAATGTCTATATCGACTGGGATTTAACTAATAAATTGGAATCTGCATTAAAATCTGTTATTAAAGATAGAGATATTAAAAGTGTGCCCGATCGGGAGCTGGGTTCTTTTTTGGAAGAAGGCGGAATTTGCCAAGTGCATGAAGACAAATTAGTAGATTATGAAGACAGTCTATATTATAAAAGGCTATATCGTTCAACTGTCATTATTGCTGTAAATAGAGATTTAGTATCTGAAGATATTTCTTCTTGGAAAGATCTTTCGCAGCTAAGCTATGATGTCTATATGCCAGCAAATGATCCGCATATTGTGACTGCTATTGCCTATGGCCTAAGCGATGGCGATTTAGATTTAAGCGAAGCATATTCTTATATCAAAAGTTTTATTAAAGATAAAAGATACCAAAAATATGAAATTGAAGAATCGATTAAGAGATTTCCCGCTCCTATTGCTATTATTTTTGACAATGATGCGGCGGCTTTAAAAAGTTTGGGCAAAAATATAGAGATTGTGGTTCCTAAGGAGGGCACTCTCTATTTTGACATGGGATTAGTTTCTAAAAATAATTTTAATTATGACGAAGATTTGATGAATGAAAGCCTAAAAAATGCTGATTTTAGACTTTCAGACGGCAGTTTTTCTAATCCAATCTATGAAGATTTAAATTATGAATATGCCTCATGGGGCGGCAAATTTAATAAAGAGATTTATTATGACGACGAAGTTTTTATTTCTATGAATAGAATTGTCTATAACACAAGACTACTAGGCCCGGCTTCAAACAACGAAACTATCGCTTTTCATTTAGCTTTAATTTGCCTTTCTATTACTTGGGGCGCATATTCTTATCATAGAGTTTTACATAAAAAGATTAGAGTCTATCTTTTAATTATTTCCATAGCTTGCGCACTTTGGTCTTCACTTAAAATTTTGCGTTCTGTGGCTACTGTTACATTGGGTTCGAGCATAATATTGTGGTATCTATATTATGTGCCCATTTTAACTATATGTATGATTTCATTATGGATTGCTCTTTCAGTTGACAAATCACTAGAAGAAAATAAATTGCGAATTTTTAAACTGTTTTCTTTAGCTTTGTCTCTATTTTTCTTAATTCTAGTTTTGACCAATAATTCTCACAAATTAGTTTTTACATTCCCATCTCCACTTACGGATAAGCATAGATATAATACATTGTTTTATCCCATCTTTGTTTGGGAGATTGTGTCTTTGGTGCTAACATTATTGATTTTGTGTATAAAGGCTTTTTATATGCCCAATCGCAGAACTCTTTTAATTCCATTGAGCGCCGGTATTTTTATGCTTGGATTTATGTTTTTATACCATATTGGTTGGTCTGTAAGAATTTCTCAAGATATTACATTTACATCGGGCATTGTAGTTATACTGATTTATGAATTATGTATGCGCACATGGTTAATTCCAACAAATAGTGAATATCGGCAAATTTTTAGTGCATCGACTATTTCTATGAATATTTTAAATAATGATAGAGAAACTCTTTATGCTGCGGCCGTTAAATTAGAAGGTGCCGATATAGAGAGAATCGAAGTGCCTATTGTGGGCGGCTATGCAGTTCGATATGAAGATCGAACTTTGATTAATGAGCTAAATTCTTCAATCGAAAATGTAGTAATGGAACTTGAACAAAAATATGAAGTTTTAAAACAGCGATATGCCATTGAGCAAGAGCTTTTATCTTTGCGTTCAAGAAATAAAATAGTATCTCAAGTTGAAAAAAATATTGAGCCTGAACTGATTGCAATCGATGAGGAATTAAATTCGATTATAGAATTTGAAAGCCCACATTCTATCGATAAATTGGCGATTTTGGCATATAGGATTACAGTCGTTAAGCAGCGCAGTAATTTACTCTTAATTCAGATGATTACGCAAGAGATTAGGGCTTTTGATTTGATTATTGCATGCCATGCTTGCGCAAATATTATTGAAGATTATGTAAGTATCGATATATTCCATTCGGGTGAAGAGTCTGTGAAATATTCCTATGCAAGTCAAGCTCTACTCTTCTTTTCCGATGTTTTAAATATATTTTTGCCAAATCAATTTGAAGTGATGGCAAATTTTAAATTTTATCCCGATAAATTAAATTTGCATCTATTTATCGCTCCAAAAGGCGACCAAGTATTTGGCGATGAATTTTGTAAAAGAATCGATTTTTCAAAATATGACAATTTAGATATTAATTGCGATCACGATGAAGATGGCTACAGATTTATTGCCAAAGCAAAAAGAGGTGAGGATTATGTATAGTCTTTTATTCTTGCATATTAAATATAGATTTATAATTCAAATTATTAATCTAATAGCATTTATTTTGCAAATCTATCTGATAAACCTTACCAATTTTTCGACACAGAATAGATTGATAAGACTGCGCGAGATTTTAATCTTAATTTATCAGGGCATAATAAGTTATTTTATATTTAAATATTCATTTTTTGCCAAGATGATGATTATGATTCCAAGGCCAAGGAATTTTAAATACGAACTTTTATTAATCACAATTATTACTATTATAATTATAATTAGGGCTTTAGTCTTAAATCTTAGAAGAATTAAGTATTTGAGAAATTCCATATCGCCTATATCTGTTAGAAACGCGATAGATACATTAGATTCAGGACTGCTATTTTATGACAATTACGGAGGACTTATTCTGCTAAATGACTCTATGGCAGAGAGTTTAAAGTATTTATTTGGCAGAGTCTTTAGAAATGGAAGAAAAATTTGGAAAGCTATAAAAGATATTGAAAATAGCGAATTGAATTTAAAAAGAGAAATTGGAGATTCTATCGTCTTGAAAATCAAAGACAAATATTATCAATTTACTCATTCGATAATATCGTACGAAAATAAATATTACAATCAAATTCTAGCAGCAGATATTACGAATTTGATTGAAAAAACTGAAATCTTAGAACTAAAAGAAAAAGAACTTACAGAAGCTATGATTCGTTTTAATCAAATGCAAAAAGATATTGCGCAAATTGTCGAAGAGCGCGAAAAAATGAATGTCAAAATTAAGCTACATGATTATCTGGGCCAAAAGCTCACTATGCTTCAGAGCTTTTTAAAAAGCAGTATTAAGGCGCCAGATATGATCAGCTCTTTGAGTCTTAGAACTGTTATTGACGATATAAAAAAGAGCAGCGAAACAAATCCTGCAGCTGCAATTTATGATATTATTGATTTTTTTAACGGTTTGGGAATTAAAATTGAAGTTGTGGGAGCACCGCCAAATAATAAGGAGATTGTAAAAATTCAATCGCAAATTATTAGAGAGGCATTAAATAATGCATTGCTACATTCTGATGCCACAGAAATTAAAATTACTTCCACAGAAGATGATAAAGGCTATACGCTAATTATTGAAAACAATGGGAAGATGCCACAAAAAGACATTGTGGAAGGCGGAGGCCTAAAGGGAATTAGATATAGGCTTTCAAAAATTGGAGGTTCATTATTTATTGAGATTGGAAAAACTTTTAAAATAACAGTGCTTATAGCAAAATGAGAAATAAAAAAACAAATCCAAAGTTAAAAAAACTCTGGCTTTGTCTTAAATTTAAAACGCCTTTAGGGGCGTTTTTTAATCTTCAGGTTTGAAATAATCATTTGCGAGCATAAAGTTCATAAGCTGTCTGATATTGTCAACACCAACTTTCACTAATATTCTAGAGGTTATGGTCTTTACAGTATCGGGACTGAGATAGAGCCTTTTTGCTATCTCTTGTCTAGTTAAACATTCGCAGCAAATGAGCCTTGCGACTTCATTTTCTCTTTGAGAAAGTGTGAATGTTATATTTTTTAATGGCGTTTCTGAAAGTTCTGGCCAAATACTTTTTCCGTCAAGAGTTTTGTCTACTACATCTAATAATTTGTCGACTGAATCAGTTTTATATAAAAATGAATCGACACCGGCGGCTTTGGCCTCTTTCATATAATCAGTTTCTGGAACGCCTGTCATTAAAACGACTTTGATATTAGGATATTTCTTTTTAATATTTCCTGCTGCCTTTATTCCACCTCTATTGTCGTCATCTGTACAGATGTCCATCAAAGCCAAATCGACTTTGCCACTAGAGCAAAGATTTGCTGCATATGTGGCTTCGGCAATGGCTGCAGTTACAATATATTTATTAGAATCCTCGAAGTATTTTACGAGTAGTTCTCTTAAAAACACATCATTTTCTACTATAAGTATTTTTTTCATCTCAATCACCCTTCGAGTAATTATTTTATCAATTTAATAAATCAAATTCCTCATATAACTTTTACCCAAAATATATTAAGAATTATAAATTATTTTATATTTCTTCACCATTCTTTATAAATATTATATATTATTCATAAATTTTTCTCAATTTTTTTATATTTGTCCCCTATAGGGGGACATACAATTTAAATTATTCTTGATATTATTACATTAAACTAAAAAAGTTTTTCTACCTTTTTAAGGAGGTGAATTTGGTGGCAAAATTAGCTTTAGCATTGCAACAGCGCATTTTACAAAAGCCAATGAAAACTACTATCGAGCAATCTACTGGTTATGAAGTCTACATAATAGAAGATTATAAATTAATAGCCGATTTGAGCTTAGATTTAAAAGTAGATGTCTTACTAATGGAAGTTGTAGCTTTACCACCTTGGGATCTCGATGGTTGTTTAAAGATTGTAAAAGATGTTGAGCAGCACATGCCAGATTGTATGATTGTTTTTCTATGTGATGCTAAAAACAATAATCTCGGAAAAGACGTTGCCAAAGCTAAACGCAACCATCAAATTGATGCTTTTGTCTTTTCCGACACGAATTACGACTTTTTAATCGCAACTCTTCAATCATTGGTAAGTTGATTTACGATTAAAAATATATTATGGAGGTAAAATTATGGTTTTATGTAAACACTGTGGACAAAATGTGCCATCGGGTGAACCTATATGTCCTGAATGTGGCAATCCTCTTTCTGAAAATGCATATGATTTAGATTCATCTGAACCATTACAGGGCTCATATATTATGCCGGGCAGTCCCGGATACGTTCCAACAGATGGGATAAAAATCTCGATGCAGACAGAAGGACCTCAAGTTGGCGAAGATTCTGATAAGAAAATTGAAAAGACTGAAGAAATTATAAAAGAAGAATCTGTAAAAGAAGATTTGAAAGAAGATTTAGTAAAAGAAAAAACAGAAACTGTCGAAGAAGAAATCCAAATTGAAAAAGCTGAAAATGAACCTCCTATCATTGAAGAGAGGCAAGAAATTCCGAAAGCGGAAAATGTAAATGAAAGTGAAAATTCTAAACGGGCTTCGGATAGCGGCAGTTATTCTCCGCCAAAGAGTGATTTTAATGCGAATATCCCTCCCGCACCACCTTCAAGTTCAAGTGGTAGATCGGGAAGAAAAATTCCAAAGGCGGCAATCGCTATCGGCGCAGTAGTTTTAGTTTTGGCGATATTCTTTTTAACTAGAGGTAAAGGCAATAAACTCGATGAATCGCAAATGGCATATGTCGGCAAATGGACAAGTTTTGCAGGTATTTATGACGGCATGTATTTCGACGATGAAGAAGATCCAAATATTGGCGTATTTAAAATTGAATTGAATGAAGATGCTACCTTCGTATTTGATTTTGAAAGAAAATTTGAAGGCACATGGGAAGTCAAAGATGATGTTCTAGAATTAGAATTTTCAGATGGAAGTACAGAAAAGTTAGGCGCATATAATAATCTTTTAGAATTGCCTTTAGGCGAAACTAAATTCTACTTCACAAATGGCAAAGATTCTAAAATGAAAGATGGGATTTTAGAAGCTTTGGCCTCACAAAGACAGAGTATGGCAGCAGTAGAAGAACCCGAAGAAGAGCCAGAGGAATCTAAAGAAGAACCCAAAGAAGAAAATACTCAAAAAGAACCTATTGCCTCGAGCGGTGGCGATGGTGTCGATATTGATTATTGGTATGGCGAATGGGAAGGCTATATTTTAGAAACTGATCTTTGGGGCGAATATGCAAAATATGAACCACTCTTTGAAGATATAAACGCCATAATTATGGTAGAAGAAAGTACTGGAATTTCATTTTTAGAAGTATACTATCCAGATGATGAAGATCCAATTTTGTCGATGTATGTCGATATAGACGAAGAGAAGCTTATGCCAATTATTACTGAAGATTCAGAAGATGCATTTATCTTTACGAGATATTTGTTACCAGAAGAAGAAGAATATTTTACAACGCCAAACGATTCGCCTAATCCGACAATAAAATATTATTATACATTTGTCGATCCTAAAGATCCTAATTCAGGATCAGATATGGTGTTCGTATTAAAAAAACTTGGCGAGTCTTGGGATAACGAAGATACTGTCCCACCAAAATATGAATAAAGATGGAGGTATTAAAATGAAAAAAACATTGCTCATAGTTCTCGCTTTAATACTCTGCTTAACGCTCGTCGCTTGCGGCGGAGAAAAGCCGAAGCCCGAAAATAAAGAAAATGCAGAAAATAAAGTAGAAGAGCCAGCTGAAAAACCTGAAGAAAAACCTGAGGAAAAACCTGTAGCTACTAAAGCAGAAGAAGGCGTTGCTCAAGATTATTGGTATGGCGATTGGGAAGGCTATCTATATATACCAGAAGCTTGGGGCGAACACATAGGTAATAAAGATTTATTTATCGATATGAATGGCGTTATTTCAACCGACTCAGGCACATATTTAGATTTTATAGAAGTATTTTTACCTGATCAAGAAGAAGATCCAATTTTATCGTTCTATGTGGAGATAACTGACGAAGGTATTAAGCCTATATTTGATGAAGAATATGCAGAAGATTCTTTCTACTTTAATAGAACTTTGACTACAGATGATTCTATTTATTTCGAAACACCAAATACTAAGGCATCACCCACTATCAAATATGAATATAAGTTTGAAGAACCTGATGATCCAGATTCTGGTTCTAGATTTATTATAGTACTCAAAAAAGTTGGCGAATCGTGGGATAATGAAGAAAAGAAACCGCCAAAATTTCAATAATAATTCGGAGGAAAAGAAATGAAAAAATATTTAATCATAATTCTTTGCCTAATCTTATGCATCGGCGCAACAGCCTGCGGCAAAGATAAACCACAAACAGAAGAAAAGGAAAATGTGGGCACAGTTGAAGCGCCAGAAAAAGAAGATCCAAAAGAAAATCCTGAAGAAAAACCAGAAGAAGAGCCGGCACAAGAAGGTCCAAAAGAATTGGAAAAACTTTCTCGCGAACCAAAAGAAACGGTAGCAGAAGGCGATTATACAGTAACAAAGTTTTGGAAAGCCGCTCTCCCAAAAGACTGGGTTCCTAGCGAGGACAATAAACCTGAATCTGATAATTATAGTTATCATGGATTCGGAATTAAAGATGGCGACGATTTCACACAACTTATGACTATTACAATAGATATTTCTGACAGTCCATATACGGTTAGACAAAATGCTGCAAACAATGGTTTCGATGTGGACAAGATGCTCGAAAGAGATTTGGATGAATATTATAATGTCTGCGCAATTGAGGGCTATCTTTTAAAAGAAGAAGATTCTTCAATCACCTTTAGAGGTAGAGATGCTGCAGCGAAAGCCAATGTCTATATCGGAATTACAAAAGAAGGAAGAGATGAAGCTCAAAAGATTTTAGATACATTTGTACTTTTGGCAGAAGATCAAGGCTTTGTCGACCCACCTGCTCCAAAAGATGGCGAGCGATTTGAAGCTAAAACTTCATCTTCTGAAATTGATGGCAAGAAAGTTGAATTAGAATATATTGAACTTCCTGAACCGTTTAACACTTTCCAAATGTTTAATGCTCAAGCGACTGAAGCAAATGGAAAACTATATGTACAAAATGAATTGCCCTTAAA
>JAUNVH010000038.1:11497-19225 GCA_030537765.1 Tissierellia bacterium
AAATTCGATTTTGACGGCAATGTGGTTTCAAAAATTGGACTCGATTTTGAAGATTCCTTTTATAGATTGTCTGGTCTAATCGAAACTGAAAACGGCTATATTCTCGCTGATGGCAATTTGAACCAATTTATATTTACAGATAAAGACGGTAAAGAATTAGGTCGTATAAAATTAAAAGAATTATATAATTCAAATGCCCCACATATGGGACAATTGACAAAAGGCTCAGATGGAAAGCTCTATATTGCAATTTCCGACGAACGACCTGATAAATCTTGCAGAGAGATATTAGTCTTTAGATTAAATTCTGAGTTTTAAATTAAAGATATAAGGAGGCAATTATGAAATATTCAATAGAAGGCGGAGCATTACCCGTAGTTAGAGTTCAATTAGAACCGGGTGAAGCAATGATAAGTGAAGCCGGCGGTAGAGCTTGGGCCAGAGGCGCAGTTAAAACGGAATCAACTTCCGAAGGCGGAGCCAAAAAAGCTTTAGGCAGAGTTTTTTCGGGAGAAAGTCTTTTCATGTCGAAGTATACAGCTCAAGGCCCTTGCGAAATCGCTTTTACATCCTCATTTCCCGGCAGAATACTCGCAATTGAATTGGGAGAAGGCAAAAGCATAATCGCTCAAAAATCAGCGTTCCTTTGCGCAACATATGGAGTGCAGCTTTCAGTCTATTTCCAAAAGAAAGTCGGAGCAATTTTTGCCGGAGGTGAAGGCTTGATAATGCAAAAGATTACAGGCCCAGGGATTGCATTTTTAGAAATTGACGGCTACTGTGTAGAATATGATCTTGCAGCTGGCGAAAGGATCGTTGCAGATACTGGAGTTTTGGCAGTAATGGACGAAACTTGCACAATGGATGTGGAAATGGTTAAAGGAGCGAAAAATGTATTATTCGGTGGCGAAGGTCTATTCGATACAGTCATCACCGGTCCCGGAAAAGTGTTTTTCCAAACTATGACCATAGAAAATATTGCGAAGCTAATGATACCATTTATTCCGCAAAAGAAATAAGTAAAACTTCATCAAAAAATCCCCTCGAAGCTTAAATCTCGAGGGGATTTGTCATTTAGTATTAATAAATATTAACCGATTCCTCCGAAGAATATCGAAAGAATATATACGATAATAGTTATACTTACAAATACATATTTACTATAATTATAAAATCCTTCTGAAACTGGTTTTAATCTGCCTTTAGACATTTCAGACATAACAAATTCTTTTTTGCAAACCCATAAGAACATAATTGCAGCAAGCAATGCTCCAAGTGGAATGATATAAATAGACACAACGTCCATCCAATTGCCCAAAACATTACCGTCTTCAATAAATATTCCAACTAAAAGTCCTAGACCTAAAACTATTGCAAGACTTAGTTTTCTGGATATGCCAAATTTATTTTGCAATCCCTCTACGGGAGTTTCATAAAGATTTATAAGTGAAGTTACACCTGCAAAACTTACTGCCGTAAAGAATATGATTGAGAAAATCTGACCGCCCGGCATTGCCTTAAATACTTCTGGCATAGTAATAAACATAAGCGGTGGTCCTGCTGAAGGCTCTACGCCATATGCAAATACGGCCGGTATAATTACGATTGCAGCAAGCATTGCGGCAACTGTATCGAAAAATGCCACATATTTTGCACTCGATAATATATCTTCTTTGTCTTCAAGATAAGAACCATATACAACCGTTCCGCTGCCCGCAAGTGACAATGAGAAAAACGCCTGCCCAAGTGCATAGACCCAAGTGTGTGGATCTCTTAGCATTTCCCATTTTGGCTTAAATAAAAATTCGTAGCCCGCTTCAGAGCCTGGCAGAGTAAATACTCTTATGGCCAAAATTATAAATAATACGAAAAACGCAGGCATCATAAATTTATTAACGCGTTCTATTCCTTTAGATATTCCGCTTATCATAACTAAGAATACTACTATGATTGCCAAAATATGCCAAGGTAAAGAGCCAAACTTTCCTGCAATCATGCCAAAATAAGCTCCAGAATCTGCAGATTTTACAGCCGCACCAGTAAATGATCCAACTGTAAAACGCAAAATCCATCCTACTACGACTGTGTATCCAATTGCGATACCCAAGGATCCGATAACCGGAATCCAACCAACAAATTTTCCGGCATCACTGCCTCTTTGTTTTGAAGCCTTCTCAAAAGCTCCCAAAGGCCCAGTGCGCATCGCTCTGCCAAATGTCATCTCTTCTACAACGCCCGTGTAGCCAATGATAATGACGAATAAGAAATATGGAATTAAAAACGCTGCGCCACCCATGGCACCCGTTCTATATGGAAATAGCCATATATTTCCCATTCCAACGGCCGAGCCGATACATGCCAATATAAAACCCCATTTAGAAACAAAATGGTCTCTATTATTTTGATTATTATCCATTAGATCTCTCCTATTCGATAGGCTCTAGATGTGCTTGGAAATGTCTTAAAACGGGAGGTTCCCATTTAATTTTCAAGCCTTTAATTTCGTCAGCTCTCTCCTTTACATTCTTAACAGCTTCTGCAATGACATCTAAATGAGCTTGAGTATATACTCTTCTAGGTATTGCCAGACGAGTAAATTCAAATTCAGATTCAATCTGTTCTCCAGTATCTGGATCATTACCTAACATATAAGAACCTATGTCGGTCGATCTGATGCCTGCTTCTCTGTAAAGTTCCACAGCCAAAGATTGTGCCGGGAATTCATAATAAGGAATATTTGGTAAAATTGCCTTAGCATCTAAGAAAATTCCGTGACCTCCAACAGGCTTTTGATAAGGAATGCCAGCATCGTCTAATTGACTTGCAAGATATTCCATTTGACCAATTCTATAAGCCAAATAGTCTTCGTTAATGCCTTCGTAAAGTCCAATAGCCATAGCTTCTAAATCTCTGCCTGAAAGTCCGCCATAAGTTACAAAGCCTTCATAAGAAATGCAATTTCCTTTTACTAATTGGAAAAATTCTGCATCTTCTTTAACACCAATAAGTCCACCAATATTTAAAATTGCATCTTTTTTTGCACTCATTGTGAACATATCAGCATATTTGAAGCATTCTTTAATAATTTCTTCAATCGATGCATCTTTATATTTTTCTTCACGCATCTTTATGAAATATGCGTTCTCTGCAAAACGAGCTGCATCAATATCTACTAAGATATTATATTTTTTTGCAACTTCATAAACTTGTTTTAAGTTTTCGATACTGACTGGCTGACCGCCTGCTGAATTGTTAGTAATAGTCATAACGATTAAGCCAACGTTTTCAGGACCCAATTCATTTATGAGGCGCTCCATCTTTTCAACGTCCATATTGCCTTTAAACGGAGCAATCTTCGAAGGATCTTTTGCCTCTTCGACAACGCAGTCAATAGCTCTTGCACCTGCCAGCTCAACGTGAGCTCTTGTGGTGTCAAAAAACATATTGGAGATTGCATATTTGCCTTCGCCTAAAAGAATTGGAAATACGACTTTTTCAGCAGCTCTGCCCTGATGCACAGGCTGAATAAATTCATAATCAAAAATATCTCTGCCAGCTTCTAGCAATTTAAAATAACTTTCTCCGCCAGCATATGCCTCATCGCCCTTCATAACGCCAGACCATTGATCGTCACTCATGGCATTGGTGCCCGAGTCAGTCAAGCAGTCGATATAGACCATATTAGCTTTGACATTAAACATATTATAATGTGCTTTTTTTAATGCCTCTTCCCTCTCCTCACGTGTCGTCATCTTAATTGGTTCAACCATTTTGATACGAAAAGGTTCGGGTACATACTTTTTCATTATATTCTCCTCCTTAAATTTAATCTAGCGATTGCTTACGATTCTATTATAGCACAAATTTTTCTATCGCAAAATTCGGAAACATCAAAATGCAAACTTTTTCAAAAACTTTTTAAAATATTTAAAATTTAATATGGATCAATAGTTTTAAAAAAGCTCGAGCCTAAAAATGGTTCGAGCTTTTAATACTATATGAACTTATATTTTTTAAATTAGTGGTCTCATCGATCTACTGCTTATCAAAACTGTAGAGGCATTGTGCAGTATTGCAATTGAAGTTGGACTCATAAATCCAAATAGACCCAAAAGCATTAGACCAGAATTGAATCCAATTATAGTCTTTAAATTATTGTCGATTCTATTTAACATCATCTGACTTAGACTTCTAAGTTCTGTCAATTGATTTAAATCATCTCTAAGAAGTGTTATATCTGCAACTTCCCTTGCAATATCAGAACTATCTTTTAAACTCACGCTCACATCAGATAGCGCAAGTGCAGGAGAATCATTTATGCCATCGCCTATCATAATAGTTTTTTTGCCCTCATCTTGCAATTTTTTAATATATTCTGATTTATCTTCAGGCAAAACTTCTGCCCTATAATAATCTAAATCTAATACATCTGCCACAGATTTTGCAGCTTTGTCTCCGTCGCCAGTCAACATTGCAATATGGTCAAAGCCTTGTGATCTTAAAGAATTGACTACAGACTTCGCCTCTTTTCTCAGAGGGTCTTCAATTAAAATAGCGCCAACAACTTCTTCGCCAATACCTAGATATATTGTAGATAGCCCATTCGCTCTTTTCTCAATTTCACTTTCGGCCGCCTTTGAAATCTTAATTTTCTCATCTTCTATTACGAAATGATGCGAGCCGATAAGCGCCTTTTCGCCGTGAAGCTTAGATGCAATTCCATGCGCCACCACATATTCAACTTCGCTATGTTCTTCTCTATGTTTTAAATTTTGGGATTCAGCTTTTCTAACGATAGCTCTGGCTACGCTATGCGGAAAATGTTCTTCTAAGCATGCAGAAATTTTCAAGACTTCTTTTTCGGTATAATTTCCAAAAGCCAAAACTTCTTTAACTTCTGGTCTCGCTTCTGTCAATGTTCCAGTTTTGTCAAATACTATCGCATCTGCATTTGCAAATCGCTCCATAAACTTTCCGCCTTTTACGATTATGCCCATTTCTGAAGCCTCTTTTATCGAAGATATAACTACTATTGGTGTAGAAAGTTTTATTGCGCAGCTATAATCGACCATCAGTAAAGAAATTGCCTTCGTGGCATTTCTAGTTAATAAAAATGTGCCCAGCGCAAGTCCTAGATTGAAAGGCACAAATCGATCTGCCAAGTTTTCGTTTCTTTGCTGAATCATGGCTTTAAGAGCATCACCGTGATCAATTTGTTCGATTATATTTGAAAGTTTAGTATCTGAGGCAATGGCTTTAGTTATTATATATATTTCACCATCTTCAACTACAGTGCCAGCATAGACTGTATGGCCTTCTTCTTTTTTTCTGGGCAATGGTTCGCCCGTCATTGAGGCCTCGTTGACTGTGGCCATGCCTTTAGAGATTGTGCCATCAACAGGTATAATCGAGCCCGTTCTCACTATTACTGTATCTCCTAGTGCCACTCTTTCTAATGGAATCTCTTCTTCAACTCCGTCTTTTAACACCCAGCAATCCTCAACGTGAAGCGCAAGGCTCTCTGACAATTCCGTTTTGGCCCTAATGCGGGTGTAAGACTCTAGCTGATCAGAAATAGCTAACAAAAACATTATCGAACCTGCTGTGCCTATATCTCCTCTTGCAAATGAAAGACCAATTGCAGTTGCGTCTAATACTTCTAAATTCAATTTGCCCGAAATTAAACTCTTAATGCCCTTGCCCAAAATTTTGCTATATTTGTTTAATAAATATGCAATTTGTAACGGCCATGGCAAAAATGTCTTCACGCCGAATCTAGTTGTAATCATTTGAGCAATTTTAAAATAGAAATCTTGATTTGTGCTTTCGATCAATTGATTCTGATTGGGCTCCTTTTCTCCAATCTCATCAATATCTATTGCCTTTAAAGTTTTTATTAAATTTTTGGCTGTCATCGGTTCTTTATAATTTACTATAATACTTCCATTGGCATAATTCGTTTTAACATTTTCAATGCCTTGAAGATTTAGCAAAAAATTTTCAATACCGTAGCCCTCGTTTCTCGTAAAAACATATTTACCACAACGCACAATTAGTCGCTGTGGTAAATTATGTGCTATTTTAAAGCGCATTATTCTTCAACTGTGCAGACTTCTTCTGCACATTCGGCTTTGCGATCTTCTCTTGCTTGAGCTTTTGCTTCTTCGTGAAGCTGTTCAGCCTCTTCTTTTAAAGTAGCAAATTTTGATTTTGCATCATCTTTTAAATTCATACCTGCTGCCATGCCTTTAACTGCAAGATTGCGAGCAGTTTTAGTTTTTAAAAATCCAACTGTTACAGCGCCAACAATTGCACCGCCTAAAAATCCATGATGCAAAACATGTCTAAGGCCTAAACCTGTCACCAATGGCTTTGCAACTTTTTTCATATCTGTCATATCAATTCCTCCTATCAATTATAAATCTATTTCTCAAATTTATTATATCATTATTATCGTAGCTTAACAAGCCTAAAATTAAGTAATAATCATTGTTATAGCGTTTTATTGATTTTTGATTTCAATCACTCGGTAGAAAGTTCAATATCAATTAGACTCAATTGTCAAATATTTCCCTTTAAATGAACATTAAATTAGATTAATTGGAAAATTTTAATAATATAAATTTCCTGTAATTATTTAAAATTTATTAATTCGTATTAAGCTCAATTTTACTGATGATAAAAATTAAAATCCCGAAAAGCATCTCGGGATTTAGATTCTTATTTTTTCAAAAACGCATTACATTTTAAAGCCGCAACCGTACCCTCAGCAGCTGCCGTCGAAACTTGGCGCACATCTTTTGCAATAATATCTCCAGCCGCAAAGACTCCTTCGATCGAAGTCTGCATATTTTTATCTACAACAATATATCCATTTTCAAGTTCGAGTTCAGAATAAATTTCTGTTTCGGGAGTTGAGCCTGCATATATAAATACTCCAAGGTCCTTTTCTTTCATCTCAGTTACTTCGCCGCTCTTTAAGTTTTTAATCTTAACAATATTTTCATCGCCCGATTTTTCAAAGGCCGCAATTTCAGAATCTAAAATATATTCGACACCCAAATCTTTTGCCTTTCTTTGAAAATCTCCAATTGCAGTGATTTTTTCGCCATGATGCAGGACATAAGTCTTTTTAGCAATTTTTGCCATATAGATTGCCTCTTTCATTGCACCGTCTGAACCGCCCACAATAATCACAGTTTTGTTTTTAAATTTATCGCCATCTTCTAAAACTCTGTGGCTCACGAAGTCATTTGAAAACTCTTCTTCGCCAGGCACATTTAATTTGTTTTGCACAGTGCCCGAGCAGATGATGACACTCTTTGCTTCATAGCAATTGTCTTTTGTATATACTTTTTTTACATCACCTTTTAATTCAGTTTTTATTACTTTTTCGATATTAAGCTCTATTTCAGCGTTTTTTAATTGCTCATCAATTCGCTTTACAAAATCTGAGCCCTTTTCATAATCTACAATTCCTGGATAATGAGTTACAGTTGACACATTTCCAATGAGCCCACCAATTTTTTCTTGTTCTAATATTAATATGTTTAAATCTCTGCTCTTAGTATATATTGCAGCAGCACAACCAGCAGCGCCTGCGCCTATAATTATTGAATCGTACATTTTTATCACTCCTTTAATTGAATCTATATTAATAATATACCTTTAAAAACACTAAATCAATAAACTAAATACAGTTTATATGCAAAAATTGCAAATAAAATT
>JAUNVH010000068.1 GCA_030537765.1 Tissierellia bacterium
AAACCAAAGTGTGGGATTATTTATCATAGATCTTGCAAATGTGAGCCTGTGTTTCATGCCTTTTGAAAATTCGCCAGCTTTAACTTTTGCTTTGTCTGAAAGTCCAACAAGCTTTAATAATTCTTCCGAAGGAACTGTCGGCACGTCAAAAAGTTTTGCGTAAAAATCTAAATTCTCTTTGGCTGTTAATTTACTATAAACATTCGACTGTTCAAAACTCATGCCTATTTTATTAAATCTTTTTTTCGAGATATTTCTAATATCATCTCCCACAACTTTTGCCTCGCCCTCTTGCATTTCTAAAAGCCCGGTCAATATATTTTGTGTGGTGGACTTTCCCGCCCCTGATGGACCTAAAAATCCAAAAATTTCACCTTTTTCCACATTGAACGAGATACTTTTTACTTGATAATTGCCGTCTTTATTATAGGAATAACTAAGATTTTTAACTTCAATCATAATTTTCCTCCTTGTAAAAATGAATTTTAAAAAAATCTAGATATTCATAAAATTCTTTTGAAATTTTATCAAAGTTTATATCGTCTTTCGTTTTAATCTTTTTCTTAATATCTTCTGATAGACCGTCCATAGTCCACCTTACAATATTTACTGCCTTTTCAATATCGATATTATCTTTGAACAGACTGTAATCGATGTTCTTTGTATAAAAAGAAATATAATCCTCCATATTGAAATTGGGCACAAATTCTAAAATTTCTTCTAAGCTGCTATCTTTAAAAACTTGAACTGAAAAATCGCTTATATATGGATATTTAGCTGCAATTCCCATTTTAATATAGATTGTTTTTTTGATACGCTCTAAAATATCTCCATCCTCAAAATCAATTTCTTGAAAAATCTGTTCAGACATACTTTCAATTGCAAAGTATTTTAAATAATTATATAAATTTTCTTTAGTTCCAAAATAATGAAATAGTAGACCTTTCGAAACATTGGCATCTTTGACAATTTTATTGGTCGATGCCTTCTCAAATCCATTTTCACCAAATTCTTTCATCGCACTATTTATAATTCTGTTTAGTTTTTCTAAATCCACATTTTTTAGTTTCTCAATTAAATCTTGCATCTGCCTCACCATAATTATTTATTGACTACTTCGGTCAATTTTATTATATTTTTTTTGACCAATGCAGTCAAGCATTTTTTAATTTAGAACTTGAATAATTTGTCACGAGACAAATAATTCAATTTGGGGAACTAGCCTATTTAAAGTGATACAATATATATACTGAAAACACATAGGTTAAAAAATTAAGGAGGAATTACTCATGAAATCTAAAAAATTGATCTCAATCTTAACTCTTATTGCAATTGTCTTTGGGCTTTTAGCTTTTCCTTGTACTGCATTGGCTGAAGATTACGATATCTGGGTCGAAGATAAAAGAATAAATTCAGATAATGCAAAAGATGTCTTTGATAACGGAACAGTTATTTATGATGTGGATAACAATGTTTTGATACTTAAGGGGGCAAAATTAGAAAACAAAAATGTGCCCAGAGCTGAGCAGCCTGATCCCGATTATTCGGAAAGTGCTGCAATATACAGCAAACAAAATATAACTATTGAAGTTAAAGGCGAAAATGTAATCACAATTAATGAAAGCAATCAGTCTCGTGTGCAAGGACTTCTACTATCAGGCGGAGCTACAATCAAAGGAGATGGAATTTTAAAAATTGAAGGCGGAAGTACCCAACCTTATACTCAGGGCATTGATGCAGGAACTAGTTTGACTATTAAAGATAAGGTTACTGTAAATGTTAATATTGAGGGCGGTTATGATTCTCCAAGTGCCATTCATGCTAATCTTAATATCAATATAGAAGATAATGCAAATTTAACTTCAGCTTGTTCACCATATAGCGGAAAAGCTTTCACACAGAAACCAAACCTTAGCAATCACGAAACTGCTGAAATTAAAGTTGGTAATAAAACCGATGGCAGTGATGCTCAAACGTGGGATGAATCTACAGACTTGAGATACTATAAATACGTTGAAATAGTAGCTCAATTACCACCAGATCCAAATCTAGACACGCCTGTCGATCCACCAGTAGTCCCACCTAGTCCTGAAAATCCAATTATATTAGACAGTTGGAATTTATATGCAGAGGCCAATATTCCAAAGAAAGTTGAAACTGTGGACGAGTTTGTCGAAATTGCTTTTACTGTGGATAGCGAAGTCTATAGAGTTGACGATGAAAATATCAAAATGGACGGCTTTGTATTTATTAAAGACGATAGAATTATGCTCCCCGTAAGATATGTGGCTGAAGCTTTGGGAATGGAAGTCAGCTTCGACAATGCTACGAGAATTGCAACTTTCAAAGACGCAAACAGAGTTATTACAATTAATATCGATACAGGCATTATGCAAATCAATGGAGAAGATTATCCACTCGATGTGAAGCCAGAAATTATAAACGACAGAATTTATCTACCCTTGGGCCTTATCGCAGATGCTTTGGGAATGAGTAGAGAAAATCCTGCTAG
>JAUNVH010000069.1 GCA_030537765.1 Tissierellia bacterium
TTTATCTTTAAATGCATTTTATATTACAATCGCCCGAAATTCAATAGAGTAATTAAATTTATTTTGTAAGAATTACGTAAGTTTGCCATCTTTGAATACATATATTTTATCGCACATATACTCAGACAGCAAAAAACTATGCGATATAATAAGATACGATAATTTTTTTATCTCGCGCAATTCTTTCAAGAGCGACAAAATATTCGCCTGCACTGAAATATCAAGCATAGAAGTTGCTTCATCTAAAATTATTAATTGCGGTTCTAACAATAATATGCGCAAAAGTGAAAGTCTTTGAATTTCTCCACCGCTAACTTGGTGCGGATATCTGTCTAAAAGATTTTTTCTAAGCTGCAAAATCTCAATCAATTCATCTAACTTGTCATAATCGACAGACTTGTTGAAATTTCCTAAAGGTTCTAATATACTATGCTTTAAAAGATAAGAGCCATCAAAATAGCTGCCTGGAGATTGGGGTAAATATTGTATTTTTGCTCTAAAGTCTTTAATCGCTTTTGGATTGGCGAAAGTGATATCTTTATCAAAATAAAAATATTTTCCTTTAGAGATTGGCATAATCTTTAAGATAATCTTTGCAAGTGTCGATTTTCCACTGCCGCTAGGACCCATGATACCAATAGATTGATTGGGGGCAATTTCTAAATCTATACCCTTTAAGATGTAGTTTTTTTTCCTTGAAAAAGGATCTTCATAATAGGCATGTACATCTTGAAGTTTAATCATGATTATCACCTTTAAATAACGAATCTACGTCTTGTATTGGATGAAATCCTCGTTCTGGACTAGAATTTAAAAAAGCTTTTGTATAAGGATGAATCGGATTTTCAAATAAATTCTCATTTTGCTCAATTACTTTTCCTCCATACATTATGACTACATCATCTGCCAATTCCATAGCTACTTTGGGATCGTGAGTTATTATCAAAATTGAAGCATCTGTTTCCAATCTGAGATTTCTAATAAGTTCAATGGTCATATTAACTCGATCGTCATCTAAACCCTTAGTTGGTTCATCAGCAAATATCCACTTGGGATTATTAGCAATGCCAATTGCACAAAGCACTCTTTGAATCATTCCTCCGCTAAGTTCAAATGGATATGAATTTAGAACGCGCTTGGGATTGTCAAATCCAAATTGATTTAACAGATTTATAATTTTTTCATTTCTACCTTCTTTTTCCTTAATGCTTTCGGCCAATTGATACTTTATTTTTCTAACGGGATTTAATGCAGTGTAGGGATCTTGCGGGATATATCCGATATAACTTCCCAAAAGATCTAGTCTATCTTTTTTATTCATCAAAGTAATATTCTGTTTACCAAAGAATATTTCGCCCTTAGATTTTGCATAATTTGGTAGCAAGCTTAAAAGTAATAATAATAAAACACTCTTGCCACAACCACTTTCACCCATAATTGCAGTTACGCGATTACTCTTTAACTTTAAATTGGTAGATTTTAACGCCTCTACAGATTCATTCTCTGTTTCAAAAACTACACTGCCATTTTTTATATAGATTGAATTGTCGCTCATATAATAATCTCCTTACTCTTTACATCAAATTTATCTCGAAGATAATCTCCAATGTTATTAATCGAAAAAAGTGTTAAAAATATGAACATTCCCGGTACAATTAACATATGAGGGCTAGATCTATAATAAAGCCTGGCATCATTTATCATAACAGACCAATCGGGGGTTGGCGGCTGTACACCTAATCCCAGAAAGCTTAGTGCTGCTACGGAAAGTATTGCTCTTCCAATTCTCGTTGCAAATAATACTACTATATTTGGAATCATATTCACAAAAATATGTTTAATTATAGTTCTATCTGAACTACCAAGAATTATTAGACCAGTTACAAAATCTTCTTTCATAATTTTTTTTACTTCCATATGCACAATCCTTGAAAATCCAGCCCAAGATGTTATGCTCAAAGCAATTATCAAATTTTTGTTTGATGAACCAAAAATTCCCGCTATTGCCAAAATTAGACATGAGCTAGGTAATGACTGGAATAAATTGACAATGGCACTAAAAAACGAATCAGCTTTACCACCTAAATATGCTCCAGCAGTTCCAACAATAATTCCAATCGCCATTGAAATTAAAGTTGCGATTAAGGCCAGAAGTATTGAAGTTCTTCCACCATAAATTGCTCTCGATAACATATCTCTGCCTAATTGATCGGTGCCTAATAGATGTTCACGACTCATGCCTTGCAATCTGATGGAAGTATTTTGCTCTTGTGGATCGTATGGTGAAAAAATGGGCGCTAATGCTGATATAAGTATTATTAATACTAAAATTGCAATCGAAAATTTGTAACGTAAATTCTTATCTCGTTTCAATACTGTCACCTACTCTCACTCTAGGATCTAAAA
>JAUNVH010000070.1 GCA_030537765.1 Tissierellia bacterium
TTCTATCCTTTGCAATGCTTTTGATTAGTTCGGATACCTTGTTCATGCTGGCGTAGTCAAGACCTGAAGGATACTAGTCAGAGCGTATAATTTAGTCATTAGAAAGTATGGCGCTTGCAATTGCTACCCTCTGTTACTCTTTTACGGATAGATTCATGGGATGTCAATCTTTTCCGTTGAGTTCAAAGATATTTGGTCAAGTAGTCGTTTTATGTTAAATAGTTAGGCAGTTTAGATAAACCTTTTACGCATATATTCTCCAACATAAGCTCTATTTTAAGAAAGAATAGTATTTCTCTAATCGTATTTATATTGATAAATTGGGTTTTAGGATTTATAAATTTACTGCAGACGATTCTGAATACTTTAAAAATTTCTGACTTTGTAATATCTACATCTATTGATTAAACTTTTCCAACCAATTCTATCATTTCATAATCGTTTGAAATAAAAAAATGCTTAACTTAATTATTGTCTACATGATCTCGTATCTCCTGAGTTTGATTCCAAAATTATATTAGATTATATAAAATATTCATTAATTAAAATCCTTATTCGCTCATAAAGATAAAACCCCCAAATTTGGGGGTCAAACTATATAATATTATAAAATTCTTAATTCTAAGTCTTCATTATATACTAATTCATGGCTTTTCTAAGTTTTGTAAAAGATCTAAGTAGTAAAATTCCTATGACTATGGCTATAAAGACATCAATCACAAAGGCACTCACATAAGCATATCTAACACCAAATAGTCTAGGCAAAAATATCATTGCCGGTATATATAGAATAAATTGTCTCAAAATAGGCATCGTGCTAGCAATTTTACTCTCTCCAATTGCTGGAAAATAGCTCATACCATTCATAGTAACTGTAAACAGTGGAATGACCGACATAAATATGATGAAATTGAATATATTTTCTGGTGAGATTGCTCCTTCAAACATCAAGCCGAGTACACTCTGAGGATTTAAGACTACCCACAAATAAATCGGAGCAATTACAATTAATGCGCCCAATATGTAAATTTTTACTGCGCTAATTACTCTATCATATTTTTTAGCGCCAAAATTCATACCGACCACTGGTTGCAAAGACCTCATAAATGCATTTATAGGCATCATCATAAAAGTCATAATTCTAAATGATACTCCATAAAATGCTAAATCATAATCAGTTCCCACAGCTCCAATTGCATTTAATATTACCATTCCCAATAAAAGTCCAGTAATACTCATAATTAGTTGAGGCATTCCCAAAGCTATAATCTTTTTCATGATCTCGCTATCTCGTCTTAATGCAAATACTTTCGTTTTAAAAGTAGTTTTTCCACTTTTAAAATACATAATTTGCAAAATCGTATAGACAAACATACCCAAGTTTGTGCCCCAAGCGGCTCCAACTACACCAAAACGAAAAACTACCATCAAAATATAATTCGCTACAATATTTACTACAAGGCCCGTTCCCATTATCAAGGCAGCTTTGCCCATTTTTCCTTCGGCTCTAATTATCATATTATATGCAAGAGATAGAATCCAAAAAAGCATACCTATAACTGTGATTCTAAAATATGATAGAGCAATTTCTAAAACTTCGCCTTTTCCACCCATAAATGATAATAAAGGCTTTGCCGTAATGAACAATAATATCATCAAAAATATTGATAAAACTAGACCTAAAAGATTTGCGTTTCCGAGTATTTTATTCTGCGTTTCTGTGTCTTTCTCGCCAATTACAATGCTGAGATACGCTCCTGCGCCGCCACCAATCATAGAGCCAATACCCAGTGCAATTTGTGCAAGGGGATATGCTACTGAAATACCACTAAGAGCCAATTCTCCGACAAATTTGCCTACAAATATAGCATCGAAAATGACATTAAGTCCGTGAAGCCCCATAGCTACAATTGCCGGCAAGGTTAGTTTTATCATGACTTTCCACAGATTATCATTTAATATCATCTGTGCCTGTCTGCTAGATTTTTGCATTTTAATCCCTTCCATTTTTAAAATTATATTTACTAATATAAAGCATTTCGTCTACCGTATTATTTTAAAACTAGTGATCGTGTGAAATGATAAAAATTATAATCTCATCATTTATTGTGTCTTTTATTAAATTTGATATTCTCATCATGCTGTTTATAACGATATGTTCTGATAATTTTATTTAATTTTCAGTTGAGTTTTATTGCGTAATTGATTTTGCTTATCAGTAGTTGATTTAATTATACCAAATAAAAAAGGATAATAAAAAGCATAAGCAAAGAATTTTTGAATAGAATATTTTCGCCTTTCTTTTTTTAATCTGATTGAAAGCATTAAAAAAGTTCTAAGACTTTTAAATCCTAGAACCTATTTATCTTTATTAAAATTTTTCACAAAATGATATTTTATAATCT
>JAUNVH010000071.1 GCA_030537765.1 Tissierellia bacterium
AGAAGTCTCCTGTTAAATCGTTTAGATAAATAGCATTTTCATATATCACTTTTTTGAATCTCTTTTGTTGTTCTTTTGTTAGTTCATCCTCATTATATAGTAATGAAGCATAGCCTAAAAGATTTGATAAGGGCGTCTTAATATCATGGGCAAGATAAGTCAATAAATCTGTCTTTTCTTTAAATGCTAGTTCATATTCTCTTTCCAATTGATCATAATGTTTACGAATAGATATAAATGATATGCGCTCGTCAGATAGTGACTCATGAAAAGGAATAATATCGGTATTTTTTCCCATTAAGTAATCTAAACCCGATATAAAATATCTCCTATACTTTTCAAATTCTCTCTTTTGAATAATAAAACAACCAATTATTGATATTAATATTAATAAAATTAGAAATATATAATTACCAAATTTAAAATATATATCATAAAAATAGTGTATAGTTTTTTCATTATCTATTTTAGACATAATCAGCATATCTATTATTTTGTATAAAATAGATGATATTACAATGCTTAGCAAAATCCATAATGATTGTAATAGTGCTATATGTGAAAAATAAGAATTTTTTTTATGCATTAATTTGATACCCCACTCCCCATATTGTTGTAATAATAGATTTTACCCCTATTTTCTCAAATTTAGCACGTATTCTCCTTATATGAACCATGACAGGATTTACTTCAGAATCTAAAATATCTTCTCCCCATATTTTATAATGAATTTCATCCATATTATGAACACTATCTGGATCATCCATTAGCACCCATAAAATTTCAAATTCTTTTGGCGTTAAATCTATAGCAATATTGTCATAATATCCTTTATGTTTTTTCTTATCTAATTTTAATTTTCCTACACTTCTCTCAAATCCATCTTTTTTTACTTCTATTGATAAAAATTCATAATTTCTTCTTAATTGTGATTTAACTCTTGCAACTAACTCTGCTGGTTCAAAAGGTTTTATTATATAATCATCTGCACCTATATTTAATCCCTGAACTCTATAAATGGAATCTTCCAGTGCAGTTAACATAATAATTGGTATTGTAGATTTTTGTCGAACTAGTCTACATATTTCAAATCCATTAATATCTGGAAGCATTAAATCTAAAATTATTAGGTTATATTGAATTTTTTTTAATGCATTTATCGCTTCATTACCCGTATTAAAAATTTCAATATCCCACCCTTCAGGTGTTAAATACATTTTTATCAATTCAGATAGATCAATATCATCTTCTATAACCATAATTTTCATATTGTCCATGACCATCCTCCTTAGCTATATGTCAATTTAACATCTCTGAATTCAATTACTCCATCAGGAAAAATCCCATTTTTCTACAGACTCATTCTAAATTCTTCATTGAGATGTACCCATTCTATCCTAATTTTACTTATATATTCCTAAAATCTCAACAATATTTTGAATTTCAGCTTTACTCTTTTTTCATTTGGTTCATTCTGCTATAAAAATCTATAACTGATGCTTATTGTTATCTTCTCAGTTTTTTAGCGTCCTGCGATTAGCTCTTTCTTATACTTTCTCAATCTTTCTTCATTATATCATTGATCTTGCTGTTTTGAATTATGGCATTGTCTTTATTCATTCAATTCTCTTGTTTGTTTCGCTTTCTTTAGGTATCAATTTTTGATACTTTGGGAATTTGCGCCAAAGCTATCATATCCGTTAGTTTCCTTGAGATCATTATCTCATTTTTCCATAGTACAGAAACTAAAATCTTTGAACTTTAACTACTTTTCAAAATGTATTCTTTGTCACTGTTTGAAATTTTCTCTTACTTTCTATTTCGATTTTTTATAAGACATCATAGAGAACTTCTTATTATTTAATACCAAATATAAAATAGAGCTAGAGAAAATTCCCTAGCTCTATTTTTGTATAGCTATGCTAATACAAATACTTAAAAAAAGTTAACCTATTTATCTTCTGCAGAATAGTCCGTATCTAATGTAAGCTCTATAAAAATACCCTTTAATTCCTTATTTTCAGATAATTGTTTCTCAATATCTACATCGTTCAGTATTATTGTACTAACCTTTATATGATTATTTAAGTTTATTCCCCTTCATTTCGATAGCAGGAGTGTTGTGACTTATACTCTCAGTCATTGTTACTTTTTTCTATTTCATGACTAAGACTTTTTCTATGTTTTATGAGTGATTGTTTTTCTTTTTTATTAACTGCCTAACTTGATTTTGCAATTCATGTTTATTAAAAAGAGAAACATGAAAAAATTATCTTACTAACAAATTTTATAAAAAATCAATCCATAGTGTAAAATATCTTGTGTAAACATAAAAATGTTCCTTAAGATAGAAAAA
>JAUNVH010000039.1 GCA_030537765.1 Tissierellia bacterium
TATTGCATAATAAAAGCTAGATATTTTATGAATTTGATTTTGATCTGTTATTTGAAATATTATTAAATTAAGTAAAATCGCTCCCGTGATGGGAGCGACTGCTAGATATGGTTAATGTTAACATTATAAACCCCATATCTAGCAAAACTTTTTATTTCTATAATAATTTATTGAAACAATTCTCAAATTATAGATTATTATTTTGCGAACCTCCCAGTATTTTTATGCTTATATGAGATTCGCACAGACGATATTTAAATGCTTTCAATCTATAATTTAGTAATTTCATAAATCATTATCGAAATTCCAGATATAATTAAATTTCTTATTACCATTATGATAACATATTTATATTATTTTCACCACAAATAAAGTATTATCACATTATAGATATATATTAGAAAATAAATTTAACTCCGCCAATATACTTTCTGTATCTATCAGTTTCAATTTAATGCTCTCACTTTTAAATTCTTCAGGCAAATCGCTCCTTATGCCTTTATTTTCATGATAAATATTTACAATTGGCTTATATCCAAAATCTTTGATTTCTGATGATCTAAATACTAAAACCTTTTTTGCATCGATATTTCTCAAAACCTTTAACATCTGTGGATAGTATTTAATCATCTTGGGCATAATTTCAGAGATTTTCATAGAGTCAAAATCTTTTTTTCCAATCATATATTCCTCATATCTAATTCCATCTAAATATATTTCATAATTACTTTCAATATCCGATCCAAAATTGTCGAATTTTTTATAAATATTACCTATAATCAATAATTCATCAAACAAATCATTAAATGATATTTCTTCTAATTGCGATTTTACACTTTTATAAAATTCGTATCTATAAGCATACCCTTTCAAGTCTACTGATTCAACTTCATCTTCCATAAAAAATTTGAGTATCGGGCGATATCCAGTATCTAAATATTCTTTGTCGCGAATTACTCTAAAAGGTTTTTTAATATCGTGATAATTTTTTTCAACAACATCTAATAGCCAATCTGCCATTTGGATATATTCTTTAACTTGAATAGATAATTTCTCTCTCAAAGGTGCAGTATTTATATATTCAACTAACTTAGGCCACAAATTATTTAATCTCTTGGATTCTTCATCAGTTAATACATCTTCTAAATTTCTCTTTTTAAAATATTCTCTTGCAGTATTTTCTATCATCTAACTTTCCTCCATTCATGATATTTTAATCAATTTCTCTTTTTATAATCTTTCTAACTTTCCTTTTTGTTTCATTTTCTCTTTTTCTTCTGTTATGATTTTTCTCAGCAATTGCAAGCTGGCTATTATCATCTTTTATGACATGATCTTTTAATGTTTTGAAAGTTGATTCCAAATCTTCATCTGTCGATATTTTTTCATAAAAAACATCGGGATTAAAAAGTTTTACAAAAGTTGTTATTTCTGCCAAAAATTGAAAAGCTGTCATCTTTTCCATCTTATCTTCATTTTCAAGATAGATTCTCTCCACTGTCGGATAATGTTCATTTATTCTCGTTTGTCTTTTATCGTCATAAAACCAATGAACGATTGGATAAATTCCTGTATCAGAAATTTCTTCATCAGCTCTTAAAACTTGAACGGTATCATTTAGTTGCAATTCTCCAAAGGCCAGATCTGACTCGATTTCATCTAAAATAAAATCATAAAAGCAAGTCTTATAGCCTATTAGTTCAAATGTAGTCATATCGTCCATCATTTCCTGCTCCCAAAGCATATCCATTTCCATAAATTCAATTTCTTCATCTGTCAAAAATTCTCTCAGTTCTTCTCTTCTTTCTTCTGTGATTAAATTCATTTTCTTAGCCCCCTTGTCAATCTTTCTTAATTTTTCTGTTTTGATTCTAGATTTTTTCATTCTCATTTCCTCCTTTTTAATTTATAAATTAAATCCACCAAGTATTTTTAGTGGATTAAATTTCAAATGTTTTATTTTCTATTTTGTATAGGATAAGTTTTTGATTTCTCAAACATCATTTTAATTATCTTTAAAATTTTAAATTTAAAAGATAAAATTGTCTCTTTAATATGCATATAGGATAAGTAAGGCGCAACTCATGCATGATTTATTTTTTTATTCTTATACTTATTTTTCATCAACTATGTCTCTAAATTATTTACTGATTTCAATTGTCTATAGGATACATGAAAGCTTTATTAGACATTTCCATTATTTTCTTTAAATATTTAAATTTTATTAACATTTTTAATTCGGCTTTTATTTCTCAATTTATTCATTTCACTACTTATAAAACAAATCTGATTAAATACGATTACGATTTTTAAAATGTTTAAATAATTAAATATAATTGGCCTAGATTTTTATTTTTAAATATCTGATAGCATTTGTATAGTAAGGAGCTTTATTAATAAAAACATGCATACTATGTCTTAATCTTTAAAATTTAATCTTTCTAATATATAAGCACTTAACTGGGCTTAAAAACGCTATAAGTTGATAAAGTTTTTAATTTTTATTTTGAAAGCTAAAAATATTTTATTTGTTATATAAATTGGTGTTGCTTATTAGGTTTTATATGCTATAATTTAATTAATTAATAAATTAACGTTTTGCTTTACATATATTTTAATTTAGAATTTAAAGCTAGATTAGCTTTGAGAGAATATGAAGATTTGTCCATATTTGGCTCTTAAAGACAGATTTTTATATTCAAATATAATTTTAATAACAAGGAGGAAAAATAATGAAGAAATTTTTGATTTTATTTTTGGTGGCTATTATGATATTAGCTCCTCTATCTGTAAATGCAGAAGTGAAACAGTACGTAAGTGATGAAGTCTATTCGGTGCCAATAAGTAGAGTTCATAAAGACCACAAAAAAGCTTTACTACTGTCATATCTTATAAGCGATTCTATGATAGTATCAAAATACGATGATGTCTATGTTTATACTTTGTTGACAGCAGCAGCTCTTGATCCAACTGGATCATCTGCAATTTTTGGCGTGCATTTGAGTGATAATAAAAATCCAAACAGGCTAAGAAAATGGCAATTCGTCGAAGCTACTGATGCAGAAAATCAAAATGGTATCTTAGCTAAGTTTCTAACGTTCAGTCTAGAAGCACAACTTACTGAATTTAATGGATACCTCGATGCTTATTATATAGGGATAATTGACGGGGAAGCTACAAAAGAACAGATAGATTTGCAAGATGTGATTTTGATGTTGGATTGGGATAATGCAAAAAAACTCCCTGGTAAATCAACTCTAAATACGGAAATTGATATAAAAGAATTGGCGCTTTATGAAGAATTTTTTGATGCACTAGCAAATCAAAAACCAGCAGAAGAAAAGCCAGTTGAGCGGGATATTAAAATAAAGGTTAATGGCGAGTTTTTAAATCCTGAAGTAAAACCATTTATCGAAAACGAAAGAACCATGGTGCCACTTCGTTTTGTGACTGAAGCTTTGGATATTAAAATCGATTGGGATAGAGAAAAAAGAGAAGTTTTAATCGGCGAAGAAGATGAGCTTATAACTTTGGCAATCGATTCAAAAGAAGCAAAAAAAGCAGACGGAACTGTTATTGAAATTGATACACCAGCAATAATAAAGTCTGAACGCACTTTTGTGCCACTAAGAGCCATTGCAGAAATATTTGGCGCAAAAGTCGATTGGATAAATGAATCTTCGACAGTTATAATTGAAAAGAAATAAACTAAAGGCAGATTAAAAATCTGCCTTTAATTTTTTAAATATCAGCCTTATATGCTAATAATTACTTTTTAGATATAAATTATTATATTTTTTACGCTCTTATCATCCTTGACTATTTCAAATTATCTTAAATATATATAGTCTTCGTCTGTATTTTAAATTGTTTTAATAAATTCTCGTTCAAAATCAAAAACTTAATAAATTTTGTCTTTGATTAAAGAAATTCCTTTACTCATGTTAATGTATCTAAATTTCATATGTATTAAACTTCCCTTCTTCAATTTAACTTCAACCATTTGAATAAATTATCTAAATTCAATCTCTAAATTATCATCTTTTATTTTAGGAAAAACCCAGACTAAAAAATCATCCCATTTTTCATCTATTACGCCCGTAAGAAATTCCTTTTCAAATCTTTTGCTAAGATCTTTATCTATTAATCTGACAATTGTTTTAAAAAGCTCAAACTCTTTTTTACTTAATTCTATTTTCATTTTAAATCTCAAATGCTTAAATTATTAATCAAAATAAGAAAAGCAAAAAAATGCCCCGCCACGGATGGCAAGGGCTTGGTCCCAATATGGCGGGATGAGTGGGAATCGAACCCACCCGAGAGGTACAACCTCTCATACTGGTTTTGAAGACCAGAGAGCACACCAGCACTCATTCAGTCCCCAATTTATATTGCGATGATTATTATATCATTAAAATGTGAATTAATGCAATGAATATTGTAATATGATTTTAATTTAAACACGCCTTTAATCATATGCGCATTTTAAAAAGTTTAAACTGGCTCGCCGCAAAAACTTACGGCGAGCATTTGATTAAATAAAATGTGCATCTTCTAAGATTTTCTTTGCTTTATCAAAATTTGCTTCACTGACAATAACAATTGGACCTGTACAGCCCATGCCAGATTCTGCATAGATATTTTCTTTCCAAAGCGCAAGTACTGCATCTTCTATTTCTAATATATCTATGCCAGCTATTTCTTTAGAAACAATTTCTTTTTCGGGCATTTTAATTTCTTCATCACAAGTCGCTTTTATGGATTGGACTAGTTCATTTACAATCTCTTCAAATCCATTTTTCTTTGCCTCTTCATAGACTTCTTTTCTGATTCTATTTATATCTCCATTTAGCATATCGTATGCATATCTAATTGCATTTGATATGACTGGAATGCCCGAAGCTCTCGAAATTATAAATATATTTCTTTCAAAGTCAATTCCAATACCTGGACCATAGCCGTAGCCCGAAACTTCATAATCTCCACCAGAATTGAACGATGAGAACATCTTCATTAATAGATTGCCTGTTAAGGTATCTGTGACCATTATGTCACTAGTTCCACGAATTAAATCATTGCCTCGCATTACTGCTCCGCCATCTGCTCTGTCAGATACTGCAAATTCGATGTCAAATCCATTTGCTTTAAGTTGATTTAATGCCTTCTCAACCGATCTTGCGCCGTCTACATTTAATATGCCTACTTTTGGTTTGTCGATTCCTGAGGCTTTGGCTGCAATTTTTCCTGCTATTGCATTTCTTAACATGGCTTCGACTCTGTCGATTGCGCTCGTTCCAGTGGTGGATGCTATGAACATTTCTCTGCCTCTATAAGGTGTTATTACTCTGCCTATTGTGGCTACTCCTATTGGGAAATTGTAATGCATAGTTATGCATGCATCAATTTTCTTTTCATCTAGGAGTTTTTCCATTGTGTCATACATATCTTCGCCGCAATCGGCTTCATAAGTTTCAAATTCGTCTGAAAACTTCTCGCCTATAACAACAATATCATAGAGATTAGATTTTGCATTTCTGATCGCTTGATTTACTGTTTCTGTTCCCAATTCAGAGCCCAGATTTGTGACAGCTATTTTAAATTTTTTGGAAAAATTTCCGCTTTCTATTGAATCGGCTATCTCATGAAAAACTTTCCCTATTAAATTTTTTTCCATAATTATTCCCTGTCTTTCAACAAATTTTCGGCTAAATCTCTCATGGCTTCAGCTATTATTTTTCTGATTTCGTCTTCTGAGATGGATGCACCTTCTGAGACTTTGCCTGAATTTCTCTCGCATACTATAGAAATTCCGTCGAATAGATTTGTCATTCTACCCAAGAACAGACTGCCTTTTCCAACGAGCATTGTGCGATTTAGATCGCCGTTTGTCAAATCTTCTATCATATGGCCCACATATGGAACTCCTGAAGGAATATGGCCTTGAGTTGGAGCCCAGCCTGGCAATCCGTGATTGTCGATAAAGTCGATAAGTCCTTTTCTATCAATTTCTCCTTCTCTAACTGCGAGTGCTGCAATCATTTTGTAGTTTGCTTCTGGTACATTGCCTGCTCCTGCTGGCTTTGTGATGTCTGGGTTTTGCATTTCAACTGAATATTTATCGATATCAGTTAGCTTTAGGCCATTGTTTTTAAGCTGTTCTAAAACTAAGGCTGTTATTACTCCTTGAGGAGATGAGCCTGTTGAGACGGTATGTCTTCCAACGATATCGGTTCTAAGTATTGGATTGATGCCGTCATTTTCTGATACTAATACTGCAAATCCAGCTACTACGTCTTCTAAAACGGGCAAGCCTTTTTTGACATGATCTTTTGCGTTCATGCCAAGCTTTGCTGTTGAGCCGCCTGCTACTACTAGCACATTTTTAAATACGCCCGATTTTACTAAAGCTGATGCCTCTACTATTGCGTGCATCGGTGCTGCGCAAAAACCTCTGGTGTCTGAACCTGTCGCATTTTTGATTCCAGCTATTTCGCCAATAGCTTTTGCAAAGTTTCCACCACCACGCTGATTCACGTCACCACAGGCTTCTTCTGAACATTCTATTATATAGTCTATCGTTTCAGCATCAATGTTTGATTTTCTAAATAGTTCTATTGCAGAAAGTACTCCTGATGCCTTTGAAACGGTGTTTTCAAATATTGTGTGGGCACTCAAGTTGACATCTATATCGTGTGCTTGGCGCACATAGCCGCAAATTTCGCCATTATGATATAATGCTTCTGCTTTATGATTTTCTATTAATTGTTTGGCATCTGATATATCTTGAGCTTTTAAATTTCCAAAAAAGTTTTCAAATTCTGGATATTTTTCTTCGATTATGGGTTTCATCTCGTTTACAAAATCTTCAGAAAGATGAACTAGATCGAATGAATCACAAATTTTCATAATTGCAATAAATTCTTCTTCGGGAATTATTGCGCCCATTTTTCCATCTGCTTTGCCTTCTTTATATTCGGCATTTACCCAAGGCTCTTTATAATTTTTTAATTCTTCTGGCTTCAGATTGCCAATATAGACTTGGTTTGGCAAATAGTTTACTACTTCTTCAAATGATCTTATATTGTTTTTTACTTCTTTTAAAAATTCTGAATCTGGATTTACTATTCGCTCCGTCGAGCAAGTGCTACCGTTGTTTATTATCATATGCGGTGTGTTTATAAGCACATATGCCGCACCTTTTAATACGGGAAAATTCATTCTATTCCTCCTTAAATATAGAGTAAATGAAAATATTGGGGCGGAAATAAATCCGCCCTTTTATTTAAAATACAGTCTGTTCTGATACTTCTGTTGTCAAAGCGTCTAATGCTTTATTTACAATCCTTCTGCGCAATTCTTTTTCTTCTTTTTCGGAGAGATTTGGATCTCCAAGTGGATGAGGAATTGCAATTGCTGGCACAATTCTATTTGCACCTACAGTCAAGGATATTGGCGTGACTGTACATACGTGAACTACAGGAATGCCTGTGCGTTCTATCTCTTTAACCATCGTTGCACCGCAACGTGTACAGGTTCCTCAGGTTGAGGTGAGTATAACTGCATCTACTTTTTCTTCATGCAATTTGTCGGCAATTTCTTTTGCAAAGCTCTCAGCATTTGCTACTGCCGTTCCATTGCCCACTGTTGAAAACCATGTTTCATAAAGTGCGCCGATCTTTCCTTCTTTTTCCATATCTCTTAAAACATCGATTGGAAGTACTCTATCGCTATCTTCGTTGGCATAGACTGGATCGTAGCCACCATGTGCCGTTTCAGAATTTTCTTTTGTTAAATCGTCGATTTCTTTAAAATCATAGGCACCATATTTTGTGGCCGATGATGATTCAATTCTGTCGGGATTTCCCTTAGGTACTATGCCGCCACTAGTAACTAGAGCAATTTTTGCTTTTGAAAGATCTTCTATAGCTTTTGCAACTTCGACTCTGTCAAACACGGGCATTGGATATTCTGTTTCAAATTCTTCGCCATTAATCTTTTTAATTAGCATATCTACAGCGCGTCTTGCGCCATCTTTTTCGGTGAAATAATTTACTCTTACGCCTCTTTTTATATAATGCTCTTCTTCGGGTGAGCCGATCTCTTCACCTTTTGCAATTTTAACAGCTAATTTTCCCATTTTCTTCATTGCATCTCGCATGCCAGCAGCGCTGTTTTTTGTTTCGATAATATATATATCTTTTTTATACATATCAGCGCCTGGATTTTCGGGATACATTCCAGTTAGTACGGGAATATTTAATTTTTCTTTTACGGTTGCAGCAATTGTTGCCGATGCTAAACCGTATCGGCCAGCATTAAATGCCGGACCTGAAATGAAAAGTTTTGGATTTAAGCTATCTATTAATTTAATCAGTTCTTCAGTTGCTTCGTCTACATTTTCTCCAAAGTATGAGTCTCCGCAAACTACTGTGCCCACTACTTCAAATTCTTCGCCCAATACTTTTTGTAGCTGTTTTGAAATTGGAGGCAATTGATCAGCTTTAAAGGGTTTTGTATCGGCCTTTTCTTCTCCGCCTAGGCCCGCAAAGAACTGATTGATATAATGAACAACTTTAATTTTATTCATTATAATTTTCCTTTCTTATAAATATTTGCAATAGTCGTCTCTAAATTCTTTCATCTCATTTGCAATGTCTTCGACATCTAAAACCATTTCCATCATGCCGACTTGTTCATCAAATACATCAGCATCAATTTGTTCTTTAACTTCTTCTTCTAATATGTGATAAGTTAAAAGACCAAGTTCAACTCCTGCCAATGGACCTGCAAATGTTGGATCTCCTGCCATAACTGTTTCTGCTGCAAGACCTGCAGCTTCCGCCTCTGCTGCGCCTAGAATAACCACTAGATTTTCTGCTCCATATTTTTCGGAAGCATCGAGTACTCTCTTTTGGTTTTCTAAGTCCATAGCACCGGCGCTAGTTCAGACAAAGCACTCTGTCGATGAGAAAACTATCTCAACACCATTTACTGTTTTTAAGCATTCATCAATGGCTGGTCCGGGAACTCCGTCTCTATCGCCAACGACGATTACTTTTTTATTTTCTAAAAAGTTCATAGTATCTCCTTTCAAATTTTAATAAGTTTTAGTTGCAAGATTTATAAATCCTGTTTCGTTGGTAGCTCCAGTTATCGCCTGAATTTCAACTTCAATCGAGCCATCTTCTCTCAAAGAGCCCTTTGAGCCGCCGGCAATAACGTCTACAATGTCTATATGACCTATAACTTTATCAAGTTTTGGAAGCACCACAAGTTCATTTGCATTTCCGCAACTCACGCAAGCATCTGCTGCCACATCTGCGTCTGCAAGTGATTGGCTTGCTCCATCTCTGCCGGCATATTCGTCAGTAACGATTACAGTTTTTATGCCTTTGGCTTCAATTTTCTTGCAGTTCATGATTAAGTCTGTATCTGGATTTCCAAAGCCCTCTTGTGAAATCAAAGCTGCATCTGCGCCCATAAATTCACAAAGTTTTGCAGTCATATCGGAGGAGCGAATTTTGTCCATCAGATAGACACATTCATTAGTTATAATTACTCCTAAGAAATTGATCGTCTTTCCGTCTTCTTTGTAAAGATTTTCAATTATCTTATTATTCATATGGACATAGCTTGGGTTTTTGTCGCAAGCTGAAACACAGTTGCCTGAAACTATTGCCCCGTCCATTATTTCTGTTGGATAAAGATAGGTTGGGATAATATGCTTCGCATCTGTGCCATATACATAGGTGTCGTGCAAAAGTCCTTGAGTTTGAAGCATATAAACGTATAAAACTTTTGGAAGATCTGGGTATTTTTCAACCTGTTCTTTCAGTGGCAAAGTTTCATAAGTTTCAATTTCTTCAGGCTCCAAATCTTTTGCAAGTCTACCAATAAAATCAGTAACTTTAAGACCTGCCATTCTTACAGCATGCTCATGATTATGCTGTTTGATGCCCTCTTTTGGCTCCACAATAACAACTAAGTTGACAGTCTTTGAAAATGGAGTATATTTTGCTCCAAGTCCTGTCATGTCTATGATTCCCTCTTGGAAACCAACAATTTTTCCGGTAGTTACGACTGCCATATCTTTTAATGCAATAGTTCTACCTTCTCCCACAGTATCTACGTCATTTAAGATGCCGGGGAATACTTCACCTGAGCCAGAAACTTTTACTCTCGGCTCATTTACATCCTTAACGGGAGTAATTCTTACGCTCTCTCCCGGTCTGGCAATGTCAAAGTCAATCGATTCGACATTGTCATCATCTCGGATGCCGGAAGCTTCAACTAATTCATCTTTATTTAAATAAAGAACATTTTCTTCAATATAAGACTTATCAGCAAATTGAATGTCTTTGATGAAGATTTTTCCAAGTTCAAGCCTCATAATTGCCTCCTTTTATTTATTTTGTAGGCTCTTTGGCCTTACAAGCTTAATAATATTTTTTGATCATTGCCTCAATGTTTTCAACTGTTGCATTTTCGGCATTTATAGTGTCAATTTTTTCGCCATCTTTGTACATTAGCATAGTTGGCAAACCTAATACTTGCTGACCAATAGCAACTCTTCTTGCCTTAGTTATATCTAGCGAACAGAATTTAATCTTATCGCCATATTTTTCTGCAAGTTCATGCACCTTTGGCATCAAAGTCTTGCAAGGAACGCAAGCTTCGCTCCAAAAGTCAACAAAGGTATAGCCTTTAGACTCTAAAACTTCTGCTTCAAAATTCTTTCTATCAAGTTCTAACATTTTAAAACCTCCTATATATTTTTCAAAAAACGCATTGCGTTAATTGCAATTAGAAATGTGGGAAAAACTTTCCATGATTAAGCTTTTATCTATATATTGAAAATCGTTTAAAATTCTTTCGGGCCAATTTTTTGGCTTTGAATTGGACTCGAAGGAATTGAAAAAAGTTATCGCATCTTCTATTAGCATCAGCGAATTTTCATCCAAAGCCTTTTCTTCTTTTAATAGAATCGTTCTGTAAATAGTTTCATTTGGCTTTACGCTTCCATAAAGCGGATGATTGAGCAATGAAAAGCCCTTATGTATATAATCTCTTGCAGATTTTAATACATCTAAATAGTTTCCATCTATAAAATTAAAATCACTAAAATCGTTTTCTTTGAATAAAGGATTGTTGCTTATTACTTTCATAAATCACCTCAAAAAAATAACGACATAGAAGCAGTAACCTACTCCCTGTCGTAAACTCCAGAGTTTCATCAGGCGCGAGTCATAAACCTGAGAAATTCACATAGCTGCGGTATAAAGCTATGCTTGTACCTTCGGTTTTTCTTTAAAAGAAAATTTTCTCACACCATCATTTGAACATATATTATTGCCTCTAAATTATACTATAAAATAATGTTTTTTGTCAATGTTATTTTATTATCTATGAGAATTTATCGTAAGCATTTAATTCATTTTCTTTTAATTGGCTCTTATGTTAGAATAATCTTGAATGGAGGATTCGAGATGATAAATTATGAACTGTTAAGAAATCTACCGTCTGTGGACGAGCTGCTTTCAAATAAATATTATGAAGAAATAAAGGAAAAGTATCCGCACAATTTAATTGCCGATTCTATTAGATTTGCCATTACAAAAATTAGAGAAGAAATAAAATCTGGAAATAGAAATGATTTTTCTGATGAGGACATATTTAAGCTTTCAGATAAATATATAAATTCAAAAAATATGAGCTCGCTCAAAAAAGTTATAAACGGAACGGGAATTGTATTACATACAAATCTTGGACGAGCGCCGATAAATAATGAGTCAATAATTCAAATGGCAAGTATTGCAGGCGATTATAATAATCTCGAATACGATATTGAAACTGGCAAAAGAGGCAGCAGATATGAGCATACGACAGAAATCATAAAAGAAATAACTGGCGCTGAAGATGTATTAATTGTCAATAATAATGCAGCCGCAGTTTTTTTAATATTAAATACTCTTTCTCAAAATAAAGAAACAATAGTCAGCAGAGGCGAGCTCGTAGAAATTGGTGGCTCGTTTAGAATATCTTCCATAATGGAAAAATCTGGCGCCCAGATGATAGAAATTGGCTCAACTAATCGCACACATCTTAAAGACTATGACGCGGCAATATCTAATGATACGGCTTTGATTTTTAAAGTGCATACCTCAAATTTTAAAGTCAAAGGCTTTCATTCAGAAGTTACAGTGAGCGAATTAAAGAATCATTTTAAAGATGAATATCCCATTGCAGAAGATTTGGGAAGTGGAACAATCTTTGATCTATCTGAATTTGGGCTATCTAAAGAGCGCACAGTTATGGACGCATTAAAAGAAGGCGTAGATATAGTTTGCTTTTCAGGCGATAAAATCTTAGGTTCTGTACAAGCGGGGATCATAGTTGGCAAAAAAGATATTATAGAAAAAATTAAAGAAAATCAATTGCTAAGAGCTTTCAGAGTCGACAAATTGGTGCTTTCTGCACTTGAAAAGTCGATGATGTCTTATCGAGATAAAAACTTTGCTTTAAAAAATATTCCCGTGCTAAAAATGATTTCAATGCCGCTATCTCAATTAGAAATTAAGGCAGAAAATCTTAAAAATATAATCTTAGAAAAAAATCCTCAAATGAAAATTAAAATTAAAGATTTTGAAGCGCCTGTCGGAGGAGGCTCTTATCCCTTAGACAGTCTAAAGTCTAAAGCATTATATTTTAAATTAGATAATGTAAATAGATTTGAAGGCTTTCTCAGACAATCTGAGATTCCAATTATTGGAATTATAAAAGACGATTTCTATATTTTAGATCTGCGCACAATTTTCGAAAAAGATTTTGAAACTATTGCCAATACAATTACTAAATATTTTAAGGTGATTAAATGAAACATATAATCTTAGGTACAGCAGGCCATATTGACCATGGAAAAACGACTCTGACGAAGGCACTTACTGGAAAAGACACAGACACTTTACGCGAAGAAAAAGAACGAGGCATCTCGATAAATTTAGGTTTTTCATATTTTGATTTACCTTCTGGCGAAAGAATCGGCGTTGTCGATATGCCGGGGCACGAAAAATTTATAAAGAATATGGCAGCCGGATCTTCTGGAATCGATTTGGTTTTAATGATTGTGGCTGCAGATGAGGGCGTTATGCCTCAGACTTTGGAACATGCAGATATATTAGATTTTCTTGGAGTAAAACGTGGAATTATAGTTTTGACAAAAATTGATTCTGTAGACGATGATATGCTAGAACTTGTGAAGTATCAAGTTCGAGACGATTTAGATTATGATTTTTTAAAAAATGCACCTATTGTTTGCGTTGACTCCGTATCAAAAAAAGGAATTGATAATTTACTAAAAGTGATTGAAGAAGTTTCAAAGAGTATTGAATATGAAATCGAAGATTTGCCTCCGCGATTAAATATCGATAGAGTCTTTACAGTAAAAGGCCATGGCAGTGTTGTTACTGGAACTTTGTCATCAGGTGAGATAAAAAATAATTCGACACTCTATCTATATCCAGGCGAAAGAGAAATTAAGATTAGAAATGTGCAAGTGCATGATGAAAATCAAGATTCAGCTTTTAAGGGGCAAAGGAGTGCTTTAAATATCTCAGGCCTAAAGACTGATGAGATCGAACGCGGCGATATAATATCTGATAAATTTGCAATTATGTCTTCCGATATTATAAATGCTAGAGTGATTATGTCTAAACATACTAGCTTTATTTTAAAACATTGGACAAGAGTGCGAATTTTACACGGAACTAAAGAAGTCTTAGCCAGAGTAGTTCCACTCGAAGGAAAAATTGTCTCGAAAGATAAATCTTCTTTAGTACAATTTAGACTCGAAGAAAAGCTCTATTTCAGACGCAATGACCCTTTCGTAATTCGTTCATATTCTCCAATCGAAACTGTCGCAGGAGGTAAGATTATCTATTCAGATGATTTAAATCATACTGCAAATGATACTGAATTTATAAAAAAATTGAAAGCATATGAAGAAAATGATTTGGAAAAACTGATATTAAATTATTTGAAATTTAGTGATGATAATTTTGTAAAATTTGAAGAGCTTTTACTCTTCACAGCTTATGGAAAAAATACTTTAAACAATGCATTAAAAAATTTAAAAATAGATCACAAAATTTATTCATTTAACGAAGATTATATTGAAAAAAATCGACTTGAAAATATAAATAATAATTTGAAGATTATATTGAAAAATTTTCATAAAGAAAATCCACTTTTAGAGGGAATGCATAAAGACGAGCTTTTGCAAGCATTAGATGTGAATCTAGAAATGAGAGAATTTAATCTTCTATGTGAATTTTGGCAAAATGAAAAGATTGCAAAATTTAATTCAAATATTGCAAGCCTATACGATTTTACTTTGGAAGAAAATCCAGAATTGGAAAACAAAAAGGCTGAAATTTTAGAAAAAATAAAAGCTGCTGAACCTGAATTATTAAAAATTTCAGAATTCACAAATAAAGATGAGCGTTCAATCTTGATGCTACTTTCTAAAACTGATATTACATTGCTAGATGAATTTGTGATTTCAAATGAATATTTAGAAAAGATAAAAGAGATAGTTAAAAGTATCGTAAAAAAAGAGGGTTCAATTACAATAGGTCAGCTTAGAGATAATCTAGGTATTTCCAGAAAGCCCTGTCTTTTTATACTTGAACATCTAGACAAAGTTCGGTTTACAAAAAGACTTGGCGACAAAAGAATATTAGTATAAAACGAGAATCGGCTTTGGACCGATTCTTTTACTTTAAATAGTTTATTATTTTTTTAAAGCCTCTTTTGCCTTCTGGCGTCATCAGCAGTAGCGGAGAGCAATGCATTGAATCTCTTTCGACAATATAATCAATGTCTAGATTATATTTACTTGCTGCCCTTTTATACCCGCCAGTAAAGGCGCGAAAAATTTCTCGCTCGCCATATATCAGTTTTATTGGTGGAAAGTTTTTCATATCGTGCGTATTTGTCGACACTTGCCCGGGAAATTCAGCGTCTTCGACAAATTCACAGAGCTTTTCAATAGCCGAAACTGTAAATATGGGATCTATTGGCTCAATTTCTTTCATTTTGGCAATTGTACTTTCGCCAAATGGATATTCACCAAGAGGGCTCGAAAGTATGAGCTGTTTTGGATAAATTTCTTCCATATTCTTTTGCTTTCTATAATTTAAAATATAAATTGCAAGTGATGCACCAGCTGAAAAACCCAAAATCGAAATCTGCTTACTCTCATATTCGCGAAGTAATTCTTCATAGACTCTATTTGTAAAATCTATAATCTCATTTAGTTTATGATCAGGCGCAAGCGGATAGATTGGAAGAATTATTTCAATATCTAATTCTTTTAAAATCGCTTTTATAAACTTGAGATCAAAATTGGTTGGATAGGCTACAAATCCACCGCCAAAAAGATAAATCAAAGCCTGTTTTTTTGGCTTATCATCTCTTTTTATTCTATATATTTTTCGACCCTCGATTAAGCTTTCTTCAACAAGAAGATTTGATAATATTTCCATTTTCAAATTTAATTTTTGGCTCGCCTTTATCTTTTCTTTATTCTCTCCCATTGATTCATCCGAGTTTGCCATTTTCTTTTTTATGCCCATTATTTTTAAAATGGCATAAACCATTTTCAATCTAATACTCATATTTTCCTCCATTAAATTCTCAGACAATATTTACCCTAAAAATTTTCACATCAATTTAACTTTGGCAATATGAGTATTTTTTTAAAATCTGATGCTAAATTTAAAATATTTATGATTTAGATAACTCTATTATAAAAATCCCCTAAAGCTGTTCTAGCCTCAGGGGTTTAAAATCAACATGAATATGCTCATTATTTCTATTCTTCTTTCAATTCTTTCTCACGTCTTTCTTCTTTTAATTTATGACTAAGCTCCCAATGTATCAAGACAGTCATAAATACTCTGATGAGCATTAGGGCGCCTACTTCGATCAATTGGCGCATATCTCTATATGCAATAGTCTTTAGAATTTCTGCACCCAATAAAATTTCCAAAGCGCTGGCCAAACCTTGGTTCATTGTGGTGTCTCTTTCAGTATTTTTTATGCGGAATTTATACTTAAAAATTATCAAATACATTTCCTTAATTACAGTTGCAATGATTAAAAATATTCCACAAAGTTCAATAAAGCCTGCAACATAGGGAATAATTGTCTCGATAAAATGTTCCATAGCGCCCTCCTTTTCCCTATTTTATCATCAATCAATATCCGCAATCAAGCTGTATCCAATTATGTTTGCATTTGAAC
>JAUNVH010000002.1 GCA_030537765.1 Tissierellia bacterium
GAATCAAATTTTTCAAATTGGTTGATTTACAATGTGATATAATGTATAATCATTTAGTACCCTAAGGTATTTACTACTCTTTTTGAGAGGAGGGATTTGAATGACAGAAATCAAAGTCGGAGACAACGAATCTCTTGATAATGCACTGAAAAGATTTAAAAGACAATGTGCTACTTCAGGTGTTCTAAAAGAAGCTAGAAAAAGAGAACATTATGAAAAACCGAGTGTTCGCAGAAAGAAAAAATCTGAGGAAGCCAGGAGAAAGAAATTCTCCAGACACTAATTTTTTACAGAAGGTGATAATATGTCTCTAAAAGAAAAATTAATGGTAGATTTAAAAAACGCAATGAAAGAAAAAAATACTGTGCGTAAAAACACCATAACTATGATTAGAGCTGCCATCAAACAAAAAGAAGTTGACGAGCGAAAAGAATTAAAAGATTCAGACATAATCGATATCATATCTAAGCAGTTAAAAGAACGCAAGTCTTCAATAATTGAGTTTGAAAAAGGCAATCGCCAAGATTTGGTGGATTTAACAAATAAAGAAATAAAGATTCTTTTAGAGTATTTACCGCAGCAGCTTTCTGAATCAGAAATCGATGAACTAGTAAAAGAAGCCATCAACGAAACAGAAGCTACTTCGATAAAAGATATGGGGAAAATAATGAAAATCCTCATGCCCAAAGTAAAGGGTAAAGCGGACGGAAATCTAGTGAATCAGTCCGTGAGAAAATTTCTAAATTGAGATGTCGCAAATGCGGCATCTTTTTTTAATATAAATACATATAATTTAAGTAAATGGGTATATTATATATATGCATTTTGTTTAAACGACTAGTAATGTAAATCGAACAAGAGGAGGTCGTGATGAAAAGACAAAAGTTTTTAATCTTAATTACAACATTTTTATTGCTAGTTTTTAATTTTATTCCGGCATTTTCAAAAAGTAGCAAAGATGTTTATATCATTCCCATAAAAGGTGAAATAAATTTGGCGACATCAAATTTTGTTAAAGAATCTATTGAAAAAGCTGAATATAATGGCGCTGAAGCAATAATTTTTGAAATTGATACTTATGGCGGACTAATAGATTCGGCCGAAAAAATTAAAAACAGTATCTTTGGCACAGATATTCCTACAATATCATTTATAAATACTAAGGCAGAATCTGCCGGAGTCTTAATATCTTTGGCCTCTGAGAAAGTTGCGATGGCACCAGGCTCTACAATAGGCAGCGCAGAGCCCATACCCAATAATGAAAAGATTTTGAGTATGTGGCGAGCAATGCTTCGTGAAGTGGCAGAATATAGAGAACGAGATAAAGATATAGTCGAGGCGATGGCGGATAAAGATATTTATGTGCCAGGCCTTTCAGAAGAGGGTAAGCTACTAAATTTAACTGCCAAGGAAGCAAAGACTCATGGCATATGTGATATTATAAGCTCTAATAAACAAGATATTTTAAATGAATTTGGAATATCGGGCCAATTGGTAGAGATTGAGGAATCTATTTCTGGAAAACTTGCCAGAATATTAGGATCGCAAGCTGTGAGCAGCTTTTTATTAGTCGTGGCATTTGTGGCAATGGCTGTAGAAATATTTGCTCCAGGATTTGGACTTCCAGGAATTATAAGTATAATCGCATTCGTCTTATTCTTTAGTGGGAATGTGTTGGCAGGCTATTCAGGCTGGCTATCTATTTTATTATTCGTGATAGGGATTGTCTTGATGGGCATTGAGGCAATTATACCTGGATTTGGACTTCCTGGTATAGCTGGTATTATTCTATTGTTCTTAGGGCTGGCAAGTTCCATGGGCTCACTTGCAAAAGCTGCAACTGCTATAAGTCTTGCCGTTATTTCGGCAGTGATTGTAATTGTCGTATTGATAAAGTTTGGCAAGCGCTCTAAATTATTCGATAGAATAACACTTCAAAATACTTCGTCTAAAGAGAGAGGCTTTATTTCAAGTGATGAATATGATTTTCCAGTAGGGACTGTGGCAATAGCACTTACAGATTTAAGGCCATCGGGATTTATAGAATTAGATGGCAAAAAGCTAGATGCTTTGGCAAGTTCAGACTATATTAATCGCGGTTCTACTGTAATTATAGATTCTATAGTGGGATCAAAAATAATCGTAAAGGAGAAATGATAATGGACTATTTCACAATTTTTATTGCAGTACTCGTAGTTTTATTCGTAATTTTATTTTTCACATTTATTCCCATCGGGCTTTGGATTACGGCTTCATTTTCAGGCGTAAGAATAAAGATTTCCAATTTGATAGGTATGAGAATGAGAAGAGTAATACCTAATAGGATTGTAAATCCTATGATTAAGGCAACTAAAGCTGGGCTAGATTTAAATGTAGAAGATCTAGAAGCGCATTACTTAGCAGGCGGTAATATAGATGCCGTAGTAGATGCATTAATTGCAGCTCAAAGGGCAAATATACCATTGGAATTTGAAAGAGCGGCAGCAATTGATTTGGCTGGCAGAAATGTCTTAGAAGCTGTGCAAGTAAGCGTAAATCCAAAAGTTATAGAAACTCCAAATATTTCTGCAGTTGCAAAAGATGGTATCGAAGTAATTGTAAAAGCAAGAGTTACAGTTAGGGCAAATATCGACAGACTAGTCGGAGGTGCTGGAGAAGAAACTATAATAGCAAGAGTTGGTGAAGGAATTGTCACAACAGTAGGTAGTGCAGATTCTTATAAGAAGGTATTAGAAAATCCCGATTCAATATCGAAAGTAGTTTTAGAAAAAGGCCTAGATAGTGGAACTGCTTTTGAAATTTTATCAATAGATATTGCAGATGTCGATGTTGCAAGAAATATTGGCGCAAAACTTCAAACAGATCAAGCTGAAGCCGATAAGAGAATCGCCGAAGCTAAAGCATCTGAAAGAAGAGCAATGGCGCTTGCTAAAGAGCAAGAGATGAAAGCCGAAGTTCAGCAGATGAGAGCAAAAGTTGTGGAAGCTGAATCTCAAGTTCCATTGGCACTTGCTGAAGCGCTTAAAGAAGGCAATTTGGGAGCTATGGATTATTACAATATGATGAATATATTAAGTGACACCGAAATGAGAAAATCTATTGCAAAACCGGACGGTTCCAACACCACTAAGTAGGTGTTATTATGGATCTTTTTACAATAATAATATTTTGGATTATAATTTCACTTTTTAGATCGGCTTCTAAGAATAAAAATACTAAGAATATAACGACACAAAAAGATATAAATCCAGATAATGCCAATCCATTTTGGAGCTTCGATGAGAAGATGGAAGATGGAGATATTCCTTGGCGAGAATTCAAAATCGAGAGCAATGAATTTCAAAAAGCTATGGAAAAATCATTAAAGAGAAAACAAAAAACTAAAAAACGTGTAAAAAAAGATAAATGGCATGAGAGTTTAATTAGAAAATCTAATGAACGCTCAGCCAAAAAAGAAAGTCTTTTTAAAGAGAAAAAATTTGAACAATCTGAAGCTGAAAGAATTAAAGCTGAAAATATGGCAAAAAGACTAAAACACGTTGAAGAGGAGAGAAGAAAGGCCAGAGAAGGCTTCAATGCACACGTAGAATATAGAGGCGAAAGTCTTGCTAGAATGGAAGCCGATTATTTAGTAGATGAAGGCATTATTGACAATCTAGATGTCACTATAGAGCCTAGCGAGAATGATTTTTACAATATTGATTCAAATTTTAAATCAAATATTAAAAAATCTTCAATAAGAGATGCAATAATTGCTGCAGAAATTTTAGGCAAGCCAATCTCTAAAAGAAAAGATAAGAGAATCATATAATAAAGGGGAGTCATATTAAAATTATGACTCCTTTTTTAAACTAGATTTAAATATAGGATATTGTTATTTACTCTTTTTATAATCAGTTCAATTATGCTTAAATTATAGATATATAGAGCTGAATATGGTATTATAATCTAAAGGGGAGGACATATAATAATTGAATATTTATAAAGAAAGAGTCGAGATTTATGATCAGAATTTAATGATGACAATTCTTGGAAAGCTCGATGAGAATTTAAAATTTATAGAAAAATTATGTTTTGTTAAATTGTCGGTAAGTGATACGGCAATCGATATATTTTCAAAACAAGAAACAAATTCTAAACTATGCGCTGAACTTATCGAAAATTTAAAATATATTATAACTAGACAAAGAAAACTAGACACTAAAGATATAAAACTTATATATGATCTCATAAAGACGAAACAGATTGATGAAATAAAAGATGTATTTGACGAAGTTGTGGTGAGAACGGCTAGTGGAAAATCTATAAGACCAAAGACGATAGGGCAAATCCAATATGTAAACTCAATGAAGAAAAACGATATCGTATTTGGAGTTGGACCTGCTGGCACTGGAAAGACTTATCTTGCAATGGCAATGGCAGTAAATGCTTTTAAGAAAAAAGAAGTATCCCGCATAATTTTGACTAGACCGGCAGTCGAAGCAGGAGAGAGCTTAGGTTTTTTGCCAGGAGATTTGCAAATGAAAGTAGATCCATATTTAAGGCCGCTTTATGACGCTCTGTTTGAAATTATGGGTTTCGATAATTTTAATAAATTAGTGGAAAATAATGTAATTGAAGTTGCACCATTGGCATATATGCGTGGGAGAACTTTAGATTCATCTTATGTAATTTTAGACGAGGCGCAAAATACGACAAATGAACAGATGAAGATGTTCTTAACTAGGCTTGGTTACGGTTCAAAGGCCATAATAACGGGAGATATTACTCAAATAGATTTGCCAGGCAATAAGCAATCTGGCTTAAAGACTGTGACTAGAATTTTAAAAGATATAAAGGGTCTAGATATAATCTATTTGACCAAAAACGATATAGTCAGACATGCTCTAGTGCAAAATATAATTGATGCATATGAGCGTTACGAAAAGGAAAAGAATAAAAGATATGAAAACAAGTCTAAGAAAAAAACTTAATTTCATAATTATAATTATATTTATAGCAGCGCTGATTCTATTTGATTATAATATCAAAGATTCCAGACATAAATCTATTATAATTGGAGAAGCGGCGCCGACTGATGTGTTTTCTCACAATACTTTCGAAGATGAATTGGCAACTAAAAACAATAGAGAATTGGCCAGAGAAAACACAGCAAATATATATAAATATTTGCCCAATGTGGCGATTGAATCTAGAGATAAATTATCATTTTTATTCGATGAATTAAAGGCTGTCAGATATCATGCATTACTTTCTGAAGAAGATAAATTAAAACAGCTAAAATCTCATATTGATCTAAATCTTTCTGACGAAGATTTAAACTTGCTTATGAATCTAGATTACAAACAGCTAAATAATTTACAAGACACTTTAAATGATTTGATGGTGGCTGCCTATAATAGAGGCATAAAGATTGAAGAATTGGAATATGTCCAAAACAATCTGCTCGATTCTATCGATACGATAGTAGTAAATGAGAAACTTAGACAGCCATCAAAAGATATTATTGCAGAAATTCTAACTTACAACGAAATAGTAGATGAAGCGGCAACAGAAATTGCAAAAAACGAGGCAGAGGCTGCTGTAAAACCTGTAATTGTTGCGGCAGGGGATAGAATTTTTGAAAAGGGCGAAATGGTCACGCCAAATTCTGCTGCCATGCTTGAAAAAGCAGGAATTCAAGTTGGCAGTGTAAAAAGAGGACCGATAGATATTGCAAAATCGATTATAAAAATTCTTTTGCCCACAATTTTATGGACATATTATATGTATAATTACCAAACAAAAGTCTATCTATCGAGCATGCTATATCTATTATTATTCGTAGATTTTGTAGTAATACTTTTGTCGATAATAGCAGCTCAATTTACGATTTATGCGATGCCGATACTCATTTCAACGCTCATCAGTGCAATGTTTTATGAAAAGGAAATTAATTTTATAAATAGCGCAGTGCTAGGCGTTTTAATTTGCGCAATGGGCAATTGGTCATATGAGGCGCTGATCTATTTAATTGCAATTTCATTTTTAACTGCAATGTTTGTAAAAGATTTTGATAAAAAGAGCTCAGTATTCTTAAAGGCGATCGCGGCTGCAATATTTGCAACTCTTTTGAGTTTGGCGTCTTTAAATTACACAATTGCTTTCAAAAATGCAATCATATCTTTGGCCTATTCAGTTGGAACGGCTATTATTTCTGTTATAATCGTCTTGGGTAGCGCACCAGTTTGGGAGGGGCTTTTTGGAATAGTAACTCATCAAAAATTATACGAATTAACAAATACAAAAGCTCCGATATTAAAAAGGCTAGCAGAAGAAGCTCCCGGAACTTATCAGCATTCAATGATGGTAGCAAATCTTTCAGAAAATGCTGCCAAAAGAATAGGAGCAGATCATATCTTGGCAAGAGTTGGCGCCTATTATCACGATATAGGCAAACTTTCGAATCCAAAATATTTTTCAGAAAATCAATTTGGAATTGAAAATCCCCATAATGATTTGAGCCCATATGATAGCGCGGCCATTATACTTAGACATGTAGATTATGGAGTTGAACTGGCTTTGAAAGAAGAATTGCCAGATTCGATAATCAATTTTATAAAAGAACATCATGGTACTACAAAAGTTGCATACTTTTTGCACACTGCAAAAGAAAAAAATGAAAATGTCAATGAAGAATTATTCCGATATAGTGGAAGAAAACCACAGTCTAAGGAAACGGCAATATTGATGCTTGCCGATTCTTGCGAAGCTGCAGTTAGGAGCATTAAAAACCCCACAGATGTTTCGATTAAAAATATGATTGATAATATCTTTAGACAAAAAGTAGATGATCAATTTGGAGAATGTAATTTGACTTTTAAAGAGCTAGAAGAGATAAAAGACGAGATGAAAAGAAATTTAACTGCAATACATCACGATAGAATTGAATATCCAAAGGGAGAAGCTGATGATTAATATTTATTATGACGATAGACAGAGTTTTTTGAAAATCGATAAAAGCTTTACTGATAGCATAGAAAAAGCAATAAAAGCAGTTGTTGAAATGGAATTAGAAAATGATAGCGAATATGAAATTAGCGTGTCTTTTGTTGACGACAAAGAAATCAAAGAGCTAAATAGAGATTTTAGAAATAATGACAATGTCACTGATGTATTGAGCTTTCCATTAGATATGAGGATGGACGATTATATAATGCTTGGCGATATCGTTATAAATACAAAGAGAGTAACGGAGCAAGCAAAAGAATTTTCACATTCAATCGACAGAGAATTTATGTATTTGACTGTCCATAGTATGCTTCATCTTTTAGGATACGACCATGAAAGTTCTGAAGATAAAGCCTTTATGCGCAGCTTGGAAAAGAGAATTATGAACAAATTGGGTGTTTATAAAAATGAAAAATAAAAGAAGAAAATACGGCAAGAGTATAAAAATAATAGATAGCTTTAATCACGCAGTAAATGGAATAATTTCTGCCGTTGGCACAGAGAAAAATATGAAAATTCATTATACTGTGGCGACAGTTGTATTGATTATGAGCTTGTTTTTTGATTTTACGCGCCTAGAATTTTTGACTTTGATTTTGACAATTTCATTAGTACTTGTGGCTGAACTTTTAAATACTGCCATAGAAAAGACAGTGGACTTAGTTACAATGGATTATAATCCTATTGCAAAATTGGCAAAAGACATTGCCGCAGGGGCAGTGCTGGTGGCTGCAATAAACTCTGTTATTGTAGGATATTTGCTATTTTTTGACAGACTTTCAGAAATGGGAAATATTATGATCTTTAAGATTAGAAATTCTCCCATTCATTTGACAGTACTGGCAGTCTTATTCGTATTTATTATTACAATATTTTTGAAGCTATTGTTTGCAGATAAAGTTAGCGGCACTCATTTTCAAGGAGGCGCAGTAAGCGGCCATTCAATGCTTGCTTTCTGTGCGGCAACTATTATATCAATTCTCGCACATAATGGCATTATAACAATGCTCAGCTTGCTTTTGGCGCTATTAGTTTTTGAAAGTAGAATTGAAGGCGGCATACACACTTTTTGGCAGGCATTATCTGGCTCAATTATAGGAATTGGGATCGGAATTTTAATTTTTCAATTGATGATAAGATAATTAAGGAAGGTAATTATGACAATAAAAAATTTGATAAAAAAAGCTATTGAAGCAAAGGAAAATTCATATTCGCCATATTCAAAATTTAGAGTTGGCTGTGCAGTATTGACTGATAGTGGTGAAGTATTTACAGGCTGCAATGTAGAGAATGCAGCTTTTTCGCCCTCGCTTTGCGCAGAGAGAAATGCAATTTCTACAGCCATTGCAAAAGGTTATAAAAGCTTTAAAGCCATTGCTATAACTGGCGACAGTGAATGGACATATCCATGCGGAGTGTGCAGGCAATTTATGAAAGAATTTTTTGATAGCACCGATATCTATATTGTAAAATCTGAAACAGAATATCGAAAATACAAATTAGAAGATCTATTGCCATGTGGATTTGGACCTGATAATTTGAATACGGAGGAAATATGAAAAGCGGATATGTAACAATTCTTGGCCGACCAAATGTTGGCAAATCAACACTTTTAAATATGATTATTGGGGAAAAGCTCTCAATTATTTCTGATAAGCCACAGACTACTAGAGAGAGAATTAATTTAATCTATAATGATGACGATATGCAAATTATATTTATAGATACTCCAGGTATGCAAAATCCAAGAAATAAGCTCGGAACATATATGCTAAACGAATCTAAGGCTTCTGCAAAAGATTCTGATGTTTTAATATATATGACAGATAATAGCGATTATATTGGCAGGCAAGATACCGAGATATTAGAATTTTTAAAAACTATGGAACAGCCTATAATTTGTGTAATAAATAAAATTGATATTATGGACAAAAAGACATTGGCTGAAATTATGATGATGTATTCTGAATTACAGATTTTTTCAGAGATTATACCAATCTCGTCACTCAATGCATCTGATGTGAAACTATTTATGAATGCTTTAAAAAAATATATACCAGATGGGCCAAGATACTATCCCGAAGATTATATTACTGATAAATCTGAAAAATTTATAGTATCAGAAATCATTAGAGAAAAGACTTTGAAATATTTAAGAGATGAAATCCCGCATGGCATTGCTATCGAGATTGAACATATGAAAGAATTTGCCAATGAAAATAAATTTGAGATAAGCGCCACGATCTTTTGCGAAAGAGAATCTCATAAAGGTATGGTCATAGGTAAAGGTGGGCAGATGATTAAAAAAATCAGACTGGCTGCCAAAAAAGATATTGAACTATTTTTAAATGCCAAAGTGTTTTTAGAACTATATGTCAAGGTTGAAAAGGACTGGCGTCAAAAAGACGGGAAAGTGAAGAGTTTTGGCTATAAATAGAAATTTAAAGACGGAAGGCATTGTACTGTCAGAAAATAGATATAAAGACAGCTCGAAGTTTTTAAATGTATTAACTAAGGATTTTGGAAAGATAACTATAAATGCAAAAGGAGCAATGCGCCCTAAGAGCAAGATTTTATCAAGCTCTCAGACTTTGGCGCAATCTAAATTTGTGCTTAGTAAATATAATGATACTTTCTATATAATAGATTCCTCGTATATTAGAGGCTACAATATGTATTCAAATAATATCGAGAAACTTGTGACGGCTCTTTACTTTTCAGAATTAGTAGACAAATCTTTAATGCAAAATGAGCCAAATGAATTTATTTATACTTTTTTAGAAAGTGCAATGCTAAAACTGAAAGAAACTGATGCAAATATCAGAATTTTCAAACTGGCATTCGATTTAAAATATATTTCTTACTTGGGCTATAGACCAATACTTGAAAGATGTGTCGATTGTGGGAAAAAACCGACAGAGAATATGTTTTTTTCAGTAGAGGACGGAGGCCTGATTTGCAATAATTGTTTGATTTTTCACGATAATTATGTTAAATTATCAATTGAGAATATAAATTTATTGAACTTGCTGCTCTATACTAAATTTTCAGATTTGAATGAGATTCCTAATACTGAAAATACTGAGTTGATTAAGCTTGATAAGATTATAAATTCATTTATTATGTATAATATTTCTGTAGATTCTTTAAATTCATACAAGAAATTGATGGAAATCTATAGCTTATAAGGGAGGACTGAAGATGTATTTTCAGGATTTAATGCTCAATTTATTAAAATATTGGGGCGACAAAGGTTGTATAATTTTAGAACCATATGATATGGAAAAAGGAGCGGGCACTATGAGTCCGTATACTTTTTTGAGGACAATCGGGCCTGAACCATGGAAGACTGTTTATGTGGAGCCTTCAAGACGACCTGCCGATGCCCGTTATGGTGAAAACCCAAACAGACTTTATCAACATCATCAGATGCAAGTTATTTTAAAACCTGCACCTGAAGACATTCAAGATCTATATTTAGAGAGCTTAAAGGTTTGTGGAATCGATCCTTTAAAACACGATATTAGATTTATCGAGGACAATTGGGAAGCACCAACCCTCGGAGCTTGGGGCTTAGGTTGGGAAGTGTGGCTCGATGGTATGGAAATTACGCAATTCACTTATTTCCAACAAGTTGGAGGTATAAATTGTGAGCCAGAGTCGGGCGAGATAACTTATGGGCTGGAACGTATAGCCCTATATTTACAAGATGTAAATAGCGTATACGATATTAAGTGGAATAAAGATTATAAATATGGCGATATATTTAAAACTGCTGAATATGAACATTCAGTTTATAGTTTTGAAAATGCAGATGTAAAGATGTTAAAGGGCCTATTTGACACTTATGAAAGAGAAGCCCAAAGAATATTAGAAGAAGTAAAGGCAATTATACCGGCATATGATTATGTTTTAAAATGCTCGCATGTATTTAATGTATTAGATGCAAGAGGAGCAATTTCAGTTTCCGAACGAGCTGTATTTATTGCAAGAGTTAGAAACTTGGCTAGAACTGTGGCAAAGTATTATTATAAACAGCGCGAAGATGCAGGATTTCCGCTATTGAAAAGAGGTGTATCAAATGATGACTAAAGATTATCTTTTAGAAATTGGTGTAGAAGAACTTCCTGCTGCATATATAAATAATGCTGAAAAGCAGTTGAAAAATCTATTTATAAAGGCGCTAGATGAAAATAAAATTAAATATAAAGATATAATCAATTATCAAAGTCCGAGAAGACTTGCAATATTAGTAAAAGATTTAGCTACTAAACAAGACGATATAACTGAGACTCAAAGAGGTCCAAAGCTAAATATAGCTTATGATGAAAATAAAAATCCCACCAAGGCATTGGAAGGATTTATGAAATCGAAAGGCGTAAGTCTAAATGATTTAGAAATAAAAGATGATTATATCTATGCGACAATAAATAAAAAAGGGCAGGCTACTGCAGATATTTTGGCGCAAAATATTTCACAGATAATAAAGAATATTAATTTTCCAAAAAATATGAAATGGGGCGGCAAAGAAATAAGATTTGCAAGACCCATAAGATATATTGTATCCCTATTTGGAGATGAAGTACTAAATTTTGATTTTGAAGGAATTAAAGTTTCTAATATAACGAAGGGCCATAGATTTTTGGGTTCTTCTCATATTGAAATTAAAAATCCATTAGACTATGAAGAGCTATTGAAAGAAAATTATGTAATAGTCGATCCAAATAAGCGCAAAGAGATTATAAAATACGATTCAGAAAAATTGGCTAAAGAAGTTGGCGGAGAAATTTTGCCAGATGAAGGTCTATTGGAAGAATTAACTAATATTGTAGAATATCCAACGCCAGTTATGGGCAGAATTAAAGATGAATATCTCACATTGCCAAATGAAGTAATAACTACGCCAATGCGAGACCATTTGAGATTTATTCCCGTTTATAAATCTGAGACGACTCTCTTGCCTTATTTTATAACTATAGTGAATGGCACAGATGAATATAAAGATATAATAATAAAAGGCAATGAAAAAGTGCTGCAAGCCAGACTTGAAGATGCTAAGTTTTTCTATCAAGAAGATTTGAAAAAGCCATTAGAAGATTATGTTAAAGAATTAAATGGCATTGTATTTCACGATAAATTGGGCAATTTAGAAGAAAAATCTCAAAGAATTGCAAAATTGGGTGAAAAAATTGGAGAAACTCTAGAGATTGCACCTGAAGCAATAGAAAATTTGCTACGCGCAGCCAAATTATCAAAAGCAGATTTATTGACAAATATGGTAAATGAATTTACTGAACTGCAAGGCAAAATGGGAATGATTTATGCCGAAAAATCGGGCGAAAATCAGCTTACATCTCAGGCCATATATGAGCAGTATTTGCCAGCTTTTTCAAAAGATAAATTACCCCAATCGACTGCAGGCGCAATTTTGAGCATAGCAGACAAGGCTGATACAATATGCGGACTGTTCTCAATTGATGAAAAACCCTCAGGATCTCAAGATCCATTTGCTTTGAGAAGGGCGGCACTTGGAATTATAAGAATTCTCTTAGATAATAAATGGGATATATCAATTGAAAAACTTATAGACTATGCACTATATCTATATGTAGATGAAAATAATTTAGTATTTGACTATGACAGCACAAAAGCATCGATTATGCAATTTTTCAATTCTAGAATTAAAGTTATATTACTAGATCAAGGCATAAGATACGATATTGCTGATGCCGTTTTAGTTTCAAACAGCGATTCGCTTATAGATATATTTGCAAAGGCAGATGCATTGAATAAATTCTTCACTCAAGAAGAAGCTAAAAAAGTGGCTGAAGCCTTTACAAGACTCCACAATTTAGCTGTCAAGGCTGAGGCTAATGATTTTGTGGGTGAATTAATGGCTGAAGAAGAAAAGAATTTATTCGATAAATTCCAGATTATGAGAGAAACTGTTGAACAAAAAGTTTTAAAAAGAGATTATGAAGAGGCGTTTGAAGATATGAAATCTTTAGTTGAGCCTATAAATCATTTCTTTGATAATGTTATGATTATGGTAGAGGACGAAAAAATTAGAAATAATAGATTAGCTTTTATAAAATCTATAGATGATTTTATAATCGATATAATCGATTTTTCAAAAATAATTAATTAGGACTGATCTTTATGGTAAACCTAACAGATCGACAGGAACAGATTATTTCTATTGTCAAAAAAAGAGATTTTATAACAGGCGAGGACATATCTAGCATTTTAAAGACTAAAAGATCGGCAATAAGATCTGATTTGACTTTGCTGACCATGATTGAAATCTTGGGCGTTGAATCTAATAAAGGTTATTTTTATCAAGGCCTTGATAAAAGGATCTTATTGGCTGAATCAATCAAAAGCTATAAAGTGAAAGATATTATGAGCTTGCCCATAGTAATTTCGGAGCATCTGTCCATATATGATGCCATCGCAACTCTTTTTTTAGAAAATGTTGGAACGATTTATGTCTTACGTGATGAACTGCTTTGTGGCGTCGTATCGAGAAAAGATTTATTAAAATGCACATTAGATGGACTGGATTTACAAAACACTCCAGTTAAAGATATTATGCTCAGAATGCCTAATATCAAATATGTATTTTCGGATATGACAGTTTACGAATGCGCGAAAGAAATTGTGGACAGTCAGATTGACAGCTTGCCAGTAGTTAAAGAAACTAAATTTAAAAACAAATTCAAAGTTATTGGCCGAATTACCAAGACTAATATCACAAAATTATTTGTGGAATTTGGTAGCGAAATAGATTATAGGGAGATATGATATGAGCAAGAATAATATTACCATATACGTTATATCCGACTCAATAGGTGAGACGGGTGAACTTATTGCAAAAGCATCGATTAGACAATTTGAATCTGAGAATTTTGAGATTAAGAGGTTTCCGTATTCTAACAGAATATCTCAATTAGAGCCAATCTTTGAAGAGATTAATGATACTGAAAATAGCATGATAGTATATACTAGTGTAGAAACTGATACTAGAGAATATATAAAGATGCGTGCCGAACAATTGGGAATTCCGACTGTCGATATAATGGGTGAACCTATGAACGAGATTGAGGCAATTCTAGGTTATCCACCACTAAGGGAACCGGGCCTAATCAGAAGACTTGACGAAAATTATTTTAAAAAAGTTGAAGCCATTGAATTTGCAGTAAAATATGATGATGGCAAAGATCCTAGAGGAGCAAAAAGAGCTGATATATGTCTAGTTGGAATTTCAAGGACTTCTAAAACGCCACTGAGTATCTATTTGGCAAATAAATTATATAAAGTTGCCAATATACCTCTAGTTCCTGAGGTGCCAGTGCCTAAAGAGGTTTATGAAAAAGATGTCAGACGAGTTATTGGACTTGTCGCTAATCCCAATAAGATAAATGCAATTAGATCAGAGCGATTAAAGACATTGGGTTTAGAAAGTGGCGCATCTTATGCGAGCATTGCAAGAATAGAAGAAGAGCTAGAATATTCTAGAAAGATTTTTGATGAATTAGGTTGTGTAGTTTTAGACGTGACTAATAAAGCAATTGAAGAGACTGCTGGACTAATAATAGACCATATGAAAACGAGCTTTCAAGAAAGTTAATTAAGGGCATCTACGGATGCTCTTAAATTATGTATTTAATAATTCTTAACTTGGGTATAATAATAGCAAAGTAATTTTTTGCCAATTAACTAAGAATTAGGAGATTGAATTGAATTATAGAAAGATTAGAGAGCAATTAGAAAAAGACTTTTTATCAAAATATGCTGTGAAGAGTTCTGAAACAATGGGCAGAAAATTGCCTGAAGAAAAATGTCATATCAGAACTGAATTTCAACGCGATAGAGACCGCATAATTCATTCTAAATCTTTTAGAAGATTGAAACATAAAACTCAAGTATTTATCGCACCTGAAGGCGATCATTTTAGAACTAGACTAACGCATACATTAGAAGTTTCTCAAATTGCAAGGACAATGGCAAGAGCACTGAATTTAAACGAAGATTTAGTAGAGGCTATAGCCTTAGGCCACGATTTAGGCCACACGCCATTTGGACATATTGGAGAAGATGTGTTAAATAAATTAAATCCAAATGGATTTAAGCATTATAAACAAAGTATTAGAGTCGTGGAATTTTTAGAACATTCTGAAAAGAGAAGCGGCTTAAATTTGACATACGAAGTGTTAGACGGGATTATAAATCATTCTGGAGATAAAAAATCTATGACATTAGAGGGCCAAATTATAAAATATGCGGATAGATTCGCATATATAAATCATGATATCGATGATGCTTTAAGGGCCTTAGTCATTACAGAAGCCGATTTACCAAAAGAGTCTATATCAATTTTAGGCTCAACTCATAGTCAAAGAATAGGAAATATGATTGAAGATTTAATTGAAAATTCTTATGACAAAGCTGAAATAAAAACTAGTAAGAAAATAGGCGAAGAAACGAATCGATTGCGAGAGTTTTTATTCAAAAATGTATATTTCAATCCAATAGTCAGAAGCGAAACAAATAAGATTGAAAATATGTTAAAAGGTCTTTATAATTATTATTTAAAAGATTTAAATAGACTACCCAAATCTCATTTGGCACTTTATGAAAATAGAAACGACACTAAAGATGATATTGTATGCGACTATATTGCGGGCATGACCGATATCTTTGCTGTTAATAAATGGAGAGAAATTTTTGAACCGAAACATTGGAAGTGAAAATTATGAGCTATTTTATTGATCAAAGAACACTTGAAGAAATTAGAGATAGAGCTGATATTGTAGATATTGTAGGAGAATATGTTAATTTGCAAAAAAGAGGTGCAAATTTTATGGGACTTTGCCCTTTTCATAATGAAAAAACGCCTTCTTTTTCAGTTTCTCCAAATAAGAATTTCTTCCACTGTTTTGGATGTGGTGCTGGTGGCGATGTAATAACATTTATAATGCGTATGGAAGGTTTAAGCTTTCCCGAGGCGGCAAAAAAACTGGCAGACCGCTATCAAATAAGTATCCAAGGCGGCTATAAAGTAGACGATAGTTTACAAAAAGAAAGAGAAGAGGCCTACAAAATAAATCGAACAGCAGCACTTTTCTTTAGAGAAAATTTAAAAAATTCCAAATATGCCATCAACTATTTATTAAAAAGAGGTATAAATATAAATGCGATCAATAGATTCGGAATAGGATATGCTCCCGACGAATGGGATTCTTTAATTAAACATTTAAATTCGCATAAACTATCTATAGAAATTGCTGAAAAAATAGGTCTTATAAATAAGAGGAAAAATTCAGAAGGCTATTATGATACTTTTCGAAACAGAATAATTTTTCCAATAATAGATTATAAAAAAAGAGTCATCGGATTTGGCGCAAGAGTATTAGACGATTCTATGCCCAAATATCTAAACTCTTATGATTCGTTTATTTTTAATAAAGGCAATAATATTTACGGCATCAATTATCAATCCAGAACGAAAAAAGCCGACAGACTGATTGTCACTGAAGGCTATATGGACGTTATCGCACTATATATGGGAGGGATTGATTATGCAGTTGCCAGCTTAGGCACTGCCCTTACGAGAAATCAAGTGAAACTCTTAAAGAGATATTCAGACAATTTCTTGATTTCTTACGATGGAGACGAAGCAGGACTAAAGGCGACAGAAAAGGCTATCGGCACTTTTAAATTAGAAAATATAAATCCTAAAATTATTAGATTGCCCGAAGGCCTAGACCCCGATGATTTTATAAAAAAATATGGCAAAATGCAATATGAATCGATGGTCAATAAGGCAGAAGACTCTTTAGAATTTTTAATAAGTAATTATAAAAAAGATTTAGATCCAAAAAATATAGATGACAATATAAAACTTATAAAGTATATTGCAAATTTACTTAAGGGAATAAAAAGTCCAATAGAAAGAGATATTTATATTAACAAATTGGCAAAAGAGTATTCAATTTCACCACATAGCATAAAAAGTGAAATAATGGGTAATAATGATTGGCTAAATAAAGATGAAAATTTAAAATCGATTTCATCTAATAAGGACGAAAAAAATTCACTAAATAGAAAATCTTTTAAATATAAAATTATAGACGTTTTCAGATTGATGCTAGAAGATAGAATTTATTACGAAAAGATAAATGCCAAATTAAAGCCTGAAATCTTTTCAAATTCAGTCTTCGAAGAATTATATAGATCTATAAGAGAGATTTATCAAGAGAGTGAAACGGTTGATAAATTAGCTTTTTTGAATTATTTAAAAGAAAACTTTATTATAGATGAAACACTCTATAATGAATTGTTAAAACCGACAGATGAATATCACGAAAGTGATTTAGATGCAGTTATTAATGATTTTATTACAAATTTTGAGAAAAAAAGTCTACAAAAGGACAGAAAAGAAATTTTGAAGCGGATATCTTATCTGGAAAATAAGGAGCTTACCGAGACAGAACGAGAAGAATTGATTTCATTGATCAATAAATTGATGATTCTCAACAAAAGCTTAGATCAGATGATATGAAAGGGGAAAAACAATGGACGACAATATAAATAAAAACGATATAATTGAAACTGAACATAAAGAAGCTTTGGGGGATTTGCTCGAAGTGGGCAAAAAGACAGGACTACTTTCATATTCAAAAGTGAGTGAATCGCTTGGGGAGCTCAATCTGAGTACAGAAGAAGCAGAAGCAATTTATAAGGCATTAGAAGCAGAGGGCATTGAAGTTATGACCAAAAAGGAAATAGAAGCATTGGAAAAAGATTCTGAAGACGATGACGATATTGAAGTCGAAAAAGAAGATCTTTCCGTTCCAAAGGGCATTCAAGTAAATGACCCTGTTAGAATGTATTTAAAAGAGATTGGAAAAATTTCACTTTTGACTGCTGAAGAAGAAGTTGAATTAGCTAAGAGGATGGAAGCTGGTGATGAAATAGCTAAGACGAAACTTGCAGAGGCAAATCTTAGATTAGTTGTAAGTATAGCCAAGAGATATGTGGGCAGAGGTATGCTATTTTTAGATCTGATCCAAGAGGGAAATCTCGGGCTTATGAAGGCAGTTGAAAAATTTGATTACACTAAGGGTTTTAAATTTTCCACATATGCAACTTGGTGGATAAGACAGGCGATTACAAGAGCGATAGCTGACCAAGCTCGAACTATAAGAATACCAGTGCATATGGTAGAAACTATTAATAAACTAGTCAGAGTACAAAGACAATTGGTGCAAGAACTGGGCAGAGATGCAACTCCAGAAGAAGTTGCAGTCGAAATGAATATGGAACCTGAAAAAGTCAGAGAAATAATGAAAATTGCTCAAGAACCAGTCAGTCTTGAAACTCCAATAGGGGAAGAAGAAGATTCACATTTGGGAGATTTCATTCCTGATGAAGACGTGTTATCTCCGTCCGATGCAGCTACATTTACAATGTTAAAAGAGCAATTAGACGATGTATTAGATACATTGACACCTAGAGAAAGAAAAGTCTTGACACTTCGCTTCGGCTTAGACGATGGCAGAGCGAGAACGCTAGAAGAAGTGGGCAAAGAATTTGATGTAACAAGAGAAAGAATTAGACAGATTGAAGCAAAAGCATTGAGGAAACTGAGACATCCATCTAGAAGTAAAAAATTAAAGGATTTTTTAGAATAATGAATAGAGAAATTAAGCTAACTGAAAGATTACAGGCAGTTGCAGATTCGGTTGATACTTCATTTTGCACAGCCGACATAGGTACTGATCATGGTTTGCTACCCAATTATTTAATCGAGAATAAAAAAGCGTCATATGTCATAGCAACAGATATTAGCAGACCATCCCTTCAAAAAAATATTGAATATACCTTATTGAGAGGCAATGAAAAATTTATAGAATCGCGGCTTGGGGACGGACTTGAGCCGCTTAAAATTGGTGAAGTTGACACCTGCATCATTGCAGGAATGGGCGGTGTATTAATTAAGGATATATTGAATAGTTCAATGGAAAAAGTCAGGTCAATTGATAAATTTGTGCTCCAACCAATGACTGCTTCAAAAGAATTACGCGAATATCTTTACGATTATGGCTTTACCATAGAGAAGGAAAAGCTAGTCAGAGAAGGTAATCGATTCTATGAAATTATGACAGTAATTCATGGAGTTACACTTTTAGATGATGAAATATTTTTAGAATTTGGAAAAAATATTATAAAGGAAAGGCCTATGGTCTTTTTTGATTATCTCAAGATGAGGATTAGAAGCAATGAAAAACTGCTATATGAATTAGAGAATAAGGCCGGAGATAAAGTTGAAGATAGAATTGCAAAATTGAAAATTGAAACTTTAAAATTTAAGGAGCTCTATAATGGAAACAAATATAAATAATATAATAGATGCGCTAGATAAAATTGCACCATTTGAAACGGCGGAAGAATGGGACAATGTTGGTCTGATTGTAGGCGATAGATTCTCAAAAGTAAAGAAAGTCTTAATATCATTAGACATAACTGAAAAACTTATTGAAAAAGCAATTAAATCGAATTGTAATACAATCATAGCTCATCATCCTATAATATTTGCTCCCCAAAGTTCAATCACAACCGACAGTCAATTAGGAAAGAATTTGATAAGGGCAATAAAAAATGATATTAATATAATTTCGTATCATACAAATTATGATAAAGCACCAAAAGGCACAAATTATTGGCTTGCAAAAAAATTAGAACTTGAAAATATAAGACAAATTATAAAAGAGGATTGTCAATATGTCTTTGTAGGAGAAAAGAATTTTAAAAACATAGACTCGCTAAAGGCTTATATTTCTGACAAACTTGAAATGCCCATAGAACTAATAAAACTCTATGGTAAAAAGCCCAAAACAATCAATAAAATTTCAGTTGTGGGAGGCTCTGGCATCGATTTTATGGATATTGCCAAAAACGAATCTGATCTTTTGATAACTGCTGATATAAAGCATCACGACGGTCAAAGGGCTTATGAAAATAATTTCTTTATAGTCGATGCAAGTCATCATTATACCGAAATTCATGGTATAAAAGGCTTGAAAAAGCTATTAGAAAAAGATTTTAAAGAAGTAGAATTTGCGCTATATGAAGATTTGGAATATATGGTAGTGGAATAGATTTTAATTTTAATTATTTATTATAGTTTGAATAGACCAGTCAAAAACTTGATTGGTCTAGTTTTATAAATTAAGCTGCTCTATAATGAAATGAATTATAAATGTTTTTATTTCGCCTATACTTATAAAAACTTCATTATAAATTTTTAAAACGGAAGTTTTGTTTTAATTTTTGGAAATTAACTTGTAAATTTTAATTAAAAGTGTTAGCATAGAAAATATCGGGGCGTGGCGCAGTTTGGTAGCGCGCATGGTTCGGGACCATGAGGTCGCAGGTTCAAATCCTGTCGCCCCGACCATCAAACTATCCAAGTCTTAGACTTGGATTTTTAAAATTTTAGCGTGATTTTTCTATTATCTATCTCTATTAGATTCTCGTCTTTCATTTTTTTTAATTCTCGAAATAATGATGGTCTTTGAACGCCGAGATAGTTTGCCAAATCTTTTTTTGTAATCGGAAGTATTATAGTATCCGATTTATACTGCTCTCTAAGATTTTCTAGATACTCAATTATATTTTCTCTCAATGATTTATGTGCATAAATTTTTATCTTATGGTTCAGCCCTTGAGAATTCGCCGAAAGTGATCTTACAAATGGAATTACAAAGGTAAAATCTTTTAGTAAAACTATGACAGCAGATTTTAAAACATGAACAATCTTACAATCAGTTTTACAATTAATATCCATTGGATAATAATTCTCTTCTCCAAAAAGTAAATTTGCTCCAATGAGATTATTTGCTTTAAATTCAAATAATATATATTCGGAGCCATTGGGCAAAAGATATTGAGCAGTAAGCTCACCATCACAGACGATGTCCATCATTTCACATCTATTATCTTTAAAATGAATTGTGCTATTTTTTTTATAATCTTTTATATAGATTTTGTTCTCTGCAATAAGGCTTTTAAGCAAAGAAGAATCAACGTTTTTAAACAAATCTAACGATTTAATTTGCTTCAACATAATATCACCCCTTATTATTATAATAAAAAGAAACATAGGTGTCTATATTATATAATATTCCTCTAATATAATCTTAAATAGGAGGGGATAAAATGATTGAAAAAATCTATAATTTGAAAATGACAGACGAAGATATCGTTGAAAAAGTAATTGCTGATGATTATATTCATTATAATCATATGGTATTGACTAAAGGGAATAGTTTACCTGTTCACAATGCCAATTCCAATGTATATATGACAGTTTTACGTGGAACTTTGTCGCTCGATTTAGAAGATCAAAAAACACATGCTTACACTGCTGGAACGATAATAAATATTCCTAAGGGAACTAAAATGCATCCTCAAAATTTAAACGATGAGATTTTAGAATTTATCGTAATTAAAGCTCCTGCGCCAAAACATAAATAGTAGATAATATGGATATTTTTACTTTAATCGTATGGATTATGACTCTGAGTTTTTTGCTTATCTCTTTTTTAAAAGACAAAGCTAAGACGAAAGATGCTTTAAAAATGGCATTTGGCTTGGGAAAAGGGATGGTGCTTAATATTCTAGTTATAATTTTTATTATAGGAATAATTTTGACTGTTTTACCACCTGAAAGTATAGCACAAACAGTGAGCCAACATTCAGTCTTTATTTCAACTATTGGGGCGGCATTATTCGGGACAATAACATTAGTGCCTGCCTTTATTGCATTTCCACTAGCTGGCAAATTAATGCTTGGAGGCGTCAATATTATGCCCATAGTATCATTCTTAACAACTTTAACTATGGTTGGAGTAGTAACAATGCCTTTAGAAAGAGAAGAATTTGGCAATAAATTTACAATTGTGAGAAACGGATTGAGCTTTTTATTTGCGATTATAATTGCTTTACTGATGGGGTTATTGATATGAGAGTAAAAAAATGGATTTTAGAAAATAGATTAACATCTATTTTAGTAATTGTATATTTTGGACTATTTATATTTGCGCGTCAATTGGCTATGAAATCTATCCATAATAGTATGTACTTTATAAAAGAGATGATATTGATTATGCCAGTTATATTTATTCTGACAGCTCTTTTAGATTTATGGGTTCCTAAAAACCGAATTGTCGAAGTTTTAGGTAAAGATTCTAAAATGAAGGGAGTTTTTCTGTCTTTTGTTATTGGAAGTATGTCTTGTGGGCCAATTTATGCAGCATTTCCAATGTGTAAAATGCTACATAAAAAGGGTGCTTCTATCAGAAATATAATTATAATTTTGAGTTCATGGGCAGTTATAAAAGTGCCAATGTTGATCAATGAATTAAAATTTTTGGGAATGAAATTCATGATTACTCGTTGGATTTTGACTGTTATATCTATTATATTGTTTTCTTACATTGCGAGTCGCGTAATATCAGAAGAAGATTTACCGATTGAAGATGAAATAAAAAAAGAGGGTTTGTTTGTGAAGCAAAGTCAATGTATTGGTTGTAAGATTTGTTTCAATAATCATCAAGATATATTTGATTTTGAAAATAAAAAGGCAAGAGTAAAATTAGATTCAAAGACATTAAAGCCACAAACAGCAATTACTATTTCAAAAATATGTCCGGTAGATGCAATAAAATATGAATAATATGGATTTAGCATAATAAAAGCACCTCAAAAGGGTGCTTTTATAGTATATCTATAAGCCGTGTTCTGTATTATTCGATCATCAATCTAATCTCATAGTTGCCTATGAGCTCTAGCGATCTACCATTTGACTTTCGTCCCATTTGATCTTGCTCCGGATGGGGTTTACATGGCCAATATATCGCTATATCGCCGGTGGTCTCTTACACCACCTTTCCACCCTTACCGACTAATGTCGGCGGTATCTCTCTGTTGCACTTGCCTTAAGGTCGCCCTCACCGGATGTTATCCGGCATCCTTGTTTTGGAGCACGGACTTTCCTCATGAATATCATGCGATCGATCGATATACTAAATTTATTGTAACATAAAACTCTAATCTGTTTCAATATTTATGATCTAAATTTGAAATTCTTATCAAATTGTTATATGATAAAAAAGCTCAACAAAAATTTATAATTATAAAAAATAACCTAAAAACTAATTTTTTAATATATAAATTTCTAATAAACTTGTATTTTTTAGAGCCTAATCTCTAGTAAATGACGAAATATTATAAATTTTGTAATTATTTTGTAACTTTTTGTTGCCTTTTCTTTATTATTCAGTTATAATGAAAATATCGAACTAAAAATTAAATGTTAGGAGTGTTACTGTGCGACTTAGTAAACGCAGTTTACCAGTAGGTTTAGCTTTTGTATGCCTAGTTGGTATAGTAGGTTTTAAAGATACAGGAATATTCGTAAATCAATATACAGCTAAATCTCCAAATGGAGTTACCTTGAATTATGTACCAAATGATCGTGCTGAGATAATTTCAGAATCGGAGACAGAGTACATAATAACTCAAGACGGAATTAAATATAATGTTCCTAAAGTCGATTTATTAAAAATTGACAAAGGTATAAAAAGCTATAAAGTAATCAAAAGTAGTTCTATTATCGATCCCAATACGGGCGAGATTGAACGAATGTTATTTACGGATGAAGTTTTAGAACATGTTGGCATAAAGGATAATAAATATATCGCAAGGACTGCTGAAGGATTTGTGGGATTCATCAATCCTGGTGATATGGAATTTATTAGAGACCGTAATATTACACAAGGTCATACTAATTGTGATATTGTTTTAGAACAAGATGGTAAACAACTGAAATTAATCAAGGACGAAGCTATTTCAATTGCTTGGTTCCAAGAAGATTATTTCATTATATTTGATGCGCAAGGAAATAAGTTTAATATCGGAAAACAATTTGTAGATCTCTCTGAGAAAACAGCTGCAGAGTCTGTAATACAGCCCCAAGCAACTGAAGAACAGGAAGATCCAAATCTAAAAGATAATCTTCCGCCTTCAAATAGCACTCTCGAAGAAGCTCAATCAAAAATAGTAGAATTAGAAAAAGAATTCACAAAAGCTAAGGATACTGATTATGAAAAAGCGGCAATTCTTGTTGCAAAAGCACATGAGTATTTGGGAGCACCATATGTATATGCAGATGCAGGCAAAGCAGGCTTTGACTGTTCAGGGCTTACTTATGCACTATATGGTGAATTATTCGATATAAAATTACCAAGAAGCTCAAAGACACAGATCACTGCCGGAGTAAGAGTTTCGAAAGAAAATTTACAACCTGGCGACTTAGTATTCTTTAGAACTACTTCGAGTGGAAATATTTCACATGTAGGTTTATATATTGGAGATGATACGATGATTCACGCTTCGTCTTCAAAAGCCAGTGTGATAAAATCAAAACTTTCTGAAAAATATTATGCCGAAAGATATATGGGCGCTGTTAGAGTTTTGAACAATAATTAAATATAAACTAAAATACGGGCTTAGGCCCGTTTTTTTTATGAAAAACTTGGGTATAATTAAAGTTGTAGTAAAATTAGAATAGAGGTAAATTATGGCATTTGTAAAATTTAAAGATGAGTATAAAATTTATAAAATGGGCGATGTAGAAATTGTCGCTAATAATGGAATCAATTTCGAGGTCAATAAAAACGAATTTTGTGTAATTGTTGGACCTTCGGGCGCTGGTAAATCCACGCTTTTAAATATTTTGGGCGGTATGGACAGACCTACTAAGGGCAATGTCTTAGTTGATGGAATTGATATTTCTCAATTTAATGACAAAGAGCTCACAAAATATAGGCGTCTCGATGTGGGATTTGTGTTTCAGTTTTATAATTTGGTGCCTAATCTTACTGCACTTGAAAATGTGGAATTGGCAGCTGAAATTGCCGAAAGTAAAATGGACGCCAAAGAAGTTTTAAATGCAGTAGGCTTAACTAATAGAATGAACAATTTTCCGGCGCAACTTTCTGGTGGAGAACAGCAAAGAGTTGCAATTGCAAGGGCTTTAGCAAAAGAACCCAAGCTATTATTATGTGATGAGCCCACAGGTGCATTAGATTATAAAACGGGAAAATCTATATTGAAATTACTCCACAATTCCTGCAAGGAATTTGATGCCACAGTTATTGTAATTACTCATAATAAGGCGATTGCTCCAATGGCCGACAGAGTTATCGAAATAAATGATGCAGTAGTTAGAAATACCGATATTATTAAAAACCCAGTTTCTATAGATGTGATTGAGTGGTAAGGCTATGAATAAAAAGACGCTTTGGAAAGATAATTTCAAAGAAATCACTCATTCTAAAGGCAGATTCTTTTCAATAATGACTTTGACATTTTTGAGTGTATTGGCATTAGTTGGAATAAAAAACAGTGGTATGGTTTTGAGAAATACTGCCGATGATTTCTTTGATCAAACAAAATATCAAGATATTACTATTCGTTCTACTTTGGGTCTAGACGAAAGAGATGAAGTCTTAGCCGATATTTATGAAAATACTGAATATGCAGAATTTGATTATTCTTACGATGTATATATTAAAGATAGTTCAGATATTATAAGGCTTCAATCCATGCCAAAAACTATGTCAAAAGCTCTTATTGTCGAGGGCAAGCTGCCCGAAAAAATGGACGAGATAGCATTAGATTACAATTTTGCCAAAGATAGATATAAAATTGGCGATATTATAAATATTACAGACAAAGACCAATCTGGTGAGATTGAAGAACTTAGACTTAGTTCTTTTAAAATAACTGCATTAGTATTAAGTCCTGAATATATTTCTGTTGTGTCTAAAGGAACTGCTGCATTTGGTAGCGGAGATTTAGACGGATTTGCATTGACTGACAGATCTCTATTCGATATGGACTACTTTACTGTGGGCAGAATTAAACTAAAAAACAGCTCAGATTATCCAGCTTCTTCTAAAGAATACAAAGATTATGTAAACGAAGCTCAAAAAGATTTAAAAAAACTTTTCTACTCTAGACCTCCAGAAAGACTAAAGAAGGTAAAAACTGAAGCCGAAGAGAAGATAATAGATGGCGAAAAAGAGATTGAAGATGCAAAAATTAAGCTCAGTGATGCAGATAAAAAATTAGTCGATGCCAGAATTAAATTAAATGATGGTCATAAAAAATATGATGATGGCGTCATAGAGCTGCGCGAGGAGACTATAAAAAATCAGAAAAAAATTGACGATGCTAAACAGAAACTAGAAGATGCAAAGCTTGAGATAGAAGAGGGCGAAGAAAAACTTGCAGACGCAAAAAAGACTTTGCAAGAAAAAGAAGAAGAATTAGAAGATGCAAGAATTAAATTAAATGACGGAAAAAAAGAATTAGAAGATGCATATAAAGAATATGAAGACGGAAAAGCCGACTATGAAGACGGTAAACGCAAGCTTGAACTGGGCGAAGAAATGGCATCTTGGGGCCTTAGAGGCTTTATGGTTCAAGTTGAAAAAATAAAAAACGATAGAGATGATGCAAAGCTCCAAGTAAAAAATGCTGAAGAAGAACTCTTAATTTTAAGAGATAGAAAAATAAGACTTGTTGACAAATTAGCTGAAAGCTCTGACGATAAGCAGAAGATAAAAAATGAAATCGTAGAAACAGATCTAATTATAGCTGAAACTGTTGAATATAGAGATTCGAAGCGCATGGAATATGAACGTTTAGATTTAAAGCTTGACGAAATAGAAGAACTTTCAAAACAGAGCATGACTTATGAAGAAATGCTACAGGCAAAAAATGATTTAGATGAAGCTAAAGAGAAGCTTGAAGAGGCAAAAGTCAAATTAGATGATGCCAAAGCCGATTTGAAAGAGCATGAAAAAGAGTTTTACGATGGAGAACAAAAATTAATAGATGCCAAAGAAACTTTAAAAGAAAAAGAAATTGAACTTGAAGATGCTAAAAAATTGTGGCAAGAAAATATGCTCGAGCTTGAAGATGCAGAAAAAACATTCAAAACAGAAATTGCTAAAGCTCAAAAGAAATTAGATGATGCTGCAATAGATATTGCAGAAGGCGAAGAAGAATATGCCGATGGTTTAAAAGAGTTTAGAGAAAAGAGTGCCGACGCAAAGGTTGATATTGCTTCTGGCGAAGAAAAAATTGCTGATGCCAAAGACGATATTTCAAAACTAAAAGAGCCGACATATTATATAGATACTAGGGAAGATGAATCGATGTATTTCGAATATTACGATAGCACCAATAAATTGGATGTATTGGCTGTAATATTCTCCTCATTATCTGTACTAATTGCCATGTTCGTTGTGCTCACTACAATGACAAGACTAGTCGATGAACGCAGAATGCAAATAGGCACATTAAAATCTTTGGGTTATGATAATTTTGATATCAATACAAAATATCTATTATACGGTAGTGTGACGGCCATTTTGGGTACTATAGCAGGCACATTGGTTGGACATTATATGCTCACACCCTTAGTCTTTAGAGCCTATACTAATGGATTTGTCATAAAAGAGCCTATACTTAATTTTTCTTGGCCGCTGACATTATTAGGCGGGATAATAGCTATGGCATGTACGACACTCTCGAGCTTCCTTGCAGTGAGATCTTCTTTGAAAGAAAATGCTGCTGAACTTTTAAGACCAAAAGCTCCAAAAGTCGGGATGCGAATTATGCTAGAAAGAATTGGCTTTATTTGGAAAAGACTTAGCTTTAAAAAGAAAATTACTGCTAGAAATCTTTTCAGATATAAAAAGAGAATGTTTATGACATTACTTGGAGTTTGTGGTTGTACTGGCCTTATGTTTATGGGCTTTGGTTTAAGAGATTCAATCACTGGTATAATCGATAAGCAGTATTCTGAAATTCAGCATTACGATTATATTATCGCATTTGATGACGGTATTACGCCAAATGAAAGAGCAGATATTAATTATAAATCTTATAAAGACGATAGAATTTACGATACAAATTATATATATCTGAAAAAGCTAGATCTGGTATCAAAAAAAGGCTATAGACAAAATGTAAATCTAATAGCTGCTATTGAAGATATTGGATTTGGAAATATGATCAATTTAGAAGAAGTCAAAACAAAAAACTCTTTGACATTGCCTAAAGATGGGGCGTTGATAACTGAAAAACTAGCAAAAGATAATGCGATTAAAGCAAATGATAAAATGACAATACAGTTAAACGATCAAGATGTGGAGATTGCAGTTGTATCTTCAGTTAAGAATTTCGTATCGAATTATATCTATATGGATAAAGATTATTTAGAAGAAATTACTGGCGAAAAAGTTGTGCAAAATTCGATAATGATATCAATAAATAAAGATATGGACTTAGACGAAGACAAGCTGCTGAATGAATATTTAGATCTAGATGGAGTATCTGGTGTTATAAAGACTAAGACATTGATCAATAATTTAGAAAATGTTACTGAAGCATTAAATATAATCGTTATTGTAATCGTTATTTTGGCTTCGATGTTAGCATTTGTAGTTTTATACAATTTGACCAATATTAATATTTCAGAGAGAAATCGAGAAATTTCGACTTTGAAAGTTTTAGGTATGTATACTAGAGAGCTGACAAAATATATTTACAGAGAAACTTATATTTTGACAACAATGGGTTCGATTTTGGGAATATTTTTGGGACTTGCACTACACGCATATATTGTCAGAGTGTTCTCGCCAGAATCTTTGATGATGGATCCGCAAGTAAGAGTTTCAACCTATATTGTTTCAGTGCTATTGACATTTTTATTTTCGGCTCTCGTAGAAATATTTATGTATTTTAAAATGAAACATATTGATATGGTGGAGGCATTAAAGTCTGTAGATTAGAGGAGAATATGAATATATGTATTATTGGCGGTGGACCAGCAGGCATGATGGCTGCTATATTTGCCGCAAAGTCGAATTCTAAATTAAATATAGATATCTTTGAATCTAATGAGAGATTGGGAAAGAAGATCTTAGCCACAGGAAATGGCAGATGCAATTTTACTAATAGGAATATGGACATTGAAAATTTTCATGGCAGAGATAATAGCTTTGCAAAATTTGCAATTGAAACTTTTGATAATTTAGATGTGATTGAATTTTTTGAAAATTTGGGAATTTATCCCTATATAGACGATAGGGATAGAGTATATCCAAATTCATTACAAGCAAGCTCAATCTTAGATGTTTTGAGATTTGAACTCAAGAGATTAGGCATTAAGGAAATTACTAATAATAGAGTTAGAAAGATTATCCCTAAAAACAAAGGCTTTATTATTAAGACAGATAATAATAGTTTTAAATATGATAAAGTCTTGCTCGCTGGAGGCGGTAATGCAATGCCTAAATCAGGTTCCGATGGCAATGCATATAGACTTGCTAGAGAATTAGGCCACAAAGTATTCGAACCATTGCCTACTATTGTTCAATTAAATACAGACAGTCCATATTCTAAATCATTAGATGGTGTAAAAATTATTTCTAGATTAAATTTAACAGATGAGAGTGGAAATATTATAAAAACTGAATTTGGAGATATATTATTTACTAGATATGGCCTTAGTGGCCCTACAATATTAGATTTATCTAGAACTGCAATTGAGCGTTTAAAAGAAAATAGGCCCTCGTATCTACAAGTAAATTTGGTGGGTGATTTAAACCGCGAAGAGATAGAAAATATAATTTACGAAAGAAAAGAGAAACTATTTTACAAATCTATAAGAGAGGCACTCATTGGGCTTATAAACAAAAGGCTGATCGTGCCATTATTAAAATATTGTAATATAGAATTTGAAAAAGAGATCTCCAAATTAAATAGCCAAGAGCTAAAATGCTTAATAGATGGACTATTTGCTTTTAAATCCAAAGTTACTGGCTCACAAGGTTTTGGGCAAGCTCAAAGTACAAATGGTGGCATAAGTACAAAAGAGATATGCGATAAGACGATGGAGTCTAAATTGGTTTCAAATCTCTATTTAGCAGGCGAGATTATAGATATTGATGGCGATTGCGGAGGCTATAATTTGCAATGGGCATGGAGTAGTGGATATATAGCCGGTAAATCTTTAGCGGTAAATAAATAAAATTGGATATTTATCTATTATTCTGATATAATCTAATCTATAGTTTTTAAATATTATTATTTATTGAATTTTAAGGAGGATTAATGAGATTAACGATACAGACGGATTACGCTTTTAGATTGGTTTTATATTTATCGACATTTCCGGGAAAAGTAATATCGGCCCCAATACTTGCAGATAAACTATGTATTACTGAAAGATTTACACTGCGTATTCTAAGAAAGTTAAACTTAGCAGGCATTACGACTGCTTTACGCGGGCCATATGGTGGTTACAAGATAAATAGAGATCCAAAAGATATAACGATGTATGATGTCGTAAAGGCAATAAATGGAGATATCGAGATAAATTGTTGCACACAAGCTGATCCATACTGTTCTAGAAATGCAATTGCATGTTGCGCAGTCAATGTTGCCTTAACAGAAATTCAATCAATGATAATTGAGGAATTTAAAAGTAGAACTTTTGATTATTTAGTAAAAGAAGGTTGTCGGCCCGTATAAGATAGGCTAAAATACAGAGAGACAATTATGGTGAGATTTGTCAAATGCCCCTTATTAGATCATCCGACTTCAACCCCTATTGCGATGAGTTGTAGGCGTATATTCTGCGTTAAAGAATTAAAGAGACAGATCTAATCTGTAATCAAGGTGGTACCGCGATATTTCGTCCCTGAGTTTCTCAGGGATTATTTTTTTAAGGAGTGATTTTATGGAGAAGTTTCAGCCACTATCGACTGAAAAAGTAAGAGACAGAGAAAAAAAGACCTCTAAGTATTGGGAAGAAATTGATTTATTACATCTATCAATAACAGAAAGAGAAGATTCACCGGCTTTCGTATTTTATGAAGGCCCTCCAACTGCAAATGGCAGACCTGGAATACATCATGTCATTTCTAGAACATTGAAAGATATGACATGTAGATATAAGACTATGCAAGGCTTTCAGGTTAAGCGTAAAGCTGGCTGGGACACACATGGCTTGCCTGTGGAGATTGAAGTAGAAAAGAGACTTGGGCTATCTGATAAGCAAGATATTGAAAAATACGGAGTAGAGAAATTTAATAAAAAATGTCGGGAATCTGTATTTGAATACGAGAAAGAATGGCGTGAAATGACTGAACGCATGGCGTATCTGATAGATTTGGACAATCCCTATATCACGCTTGACAATAATTATATAGAAACAATTTGGTGGATTTTAGACAATATGTTTAAAGATGGTCTCATATATGAAGGTCATAAAATTTTGCCTTATTGTTCTAGATGCGGGACAGGTCTTGCATCTCATGAAGTTGCTCAAGGCTACGAAGAAATAAAGACTGAAACAGTCTATGCAAAGTTTAAATTAAAAGATAAAGACGAGTATTTTTTAGCTTGGACAACTACTCCTTGGACATTGCCTTCAAATATTGCATTGGCAGTTAATCCAAATATCGAATATATAAAAGTTAAATCTCAAGGCGAAATCTATTATTTGGCAAAAGATTTAGCAGATGAAGTTTTGATAGAAGAATATGAAATTTTAGAAAGCTTCAAAGGAAAAGAATTAGAATATATCGAATATGAACAGTTAATACCGATGCTTGAAGTTAAAGACAAGGCGTTTTACGTAGTTTGTGCCGATTATGTAACTGTCGAAGACGGAACAGGCATAGTCCATCAGGCTCCTGCCTTTGGTGAAGATGACTACTATACTGCAAGAGATTATGATCTACCCGTAGTAAATCCCGTTGGAGAAGACGGAAAATTCTTAGATACAATATGGAAAGGCGAATTTGTAATGGATGCCGATCCAAAAATTATTGAATATTTGAGAAATGAAGGGAAACTTTACAGAAAACAAAAATTCGAACATAATTATCCGCATTGTTGGAGATGCCACACTCCGCTACTTTACTATGCAAGACCTTCTTGGTATATCAGAGTTAGTGAATATAAAGACAAATTAGTCGAAAATAATAAAAAAGTAAATTGGTATCCAAAATTTGTCGGTGAAAAGAGATTTGGCAATTGGCTTGAAAATCTTGAAGACTGGGCTCTTTCAAGATCTAGATATTGGGGAACACCTCTGCCAATTTGGAGATGCGAGGAATGTGGCAAATTAAGTTCTTGCGGTTCGATAGAAGAATTAAAAGAAAGAGCTATCGAAAATATCGATGGAGAAGTTGATTTACACAGACCTTTCGTTGATAATATTCATTTTGAATGTGAATGTGGAAATCAGATGAGAAGAGAGCCTGATGTAATAGATGTCTGGTTCGATTCTGGAGCTATGCCATTTGCGCAGCACCATTATCCATTTGAACATAAAGATGATTTTGAACAATTATTCCCAGCCGATTTTATAAATGAAGGAATTGACCAAACTAGAGGTTGGTTTAATAGTTTATTAAATATTTCCACCTATGTAACTGGAAAATCTCCATTCAAAAATGTGCTTGTCAATGATTTAGTATTAGATAAAGAGGGCAAGAAGATGAGTAAATCTCGTGGAAATACTGTAAATCCATTTGATTTATTTGATAAATATGGTGCAGATGCCGTAAGATGGTATCTCTTATATGTATCACCGCCTTGGACGCCAACTATGTTTGATGAAATGGGCATCGTTGAAGTAGAATCTAAATTCTTTAGAACTTTGAGAAATGTATATAATTTCTTCAGTCTATATGCAAATACTGATGGAGTCGACCCTAGGGATTTTGAAATTGATGTAGAATCTAGAACAGAAATTGATCGATGGATAATCTCAAAATATAATAATTTGACTAAAACAGTTACGAAAGATATGGAAATCTTTGAAGTAACAAAAGCTGTCAGAACTATACAAAATTTTGTAGTTGAAGATCTATCTAATTGGTATATCAGAAGATGCAGAAGAAGATTTTGGAAAACAGAATTAGACGATGACAAAAAGGCAGTTTATAAGACCACATATGAAATTTTAGAAGGCATATCAAAAATGATTGCGCCAATGGTACCTTATATTGCCGAAGAATTGTATCACAATCTAAATGGAGGAAAATCTGTCCATATCGAACATTATCCAAAATGGAACGAAAAATATATAGATCCACAATTAGAGCATAAGATGGATTTAGTTAGAGACATTGTAACTCTTGGAAGAGCTTGTCGTGAAGAGGTGGGAATAAAAGTTAGACAACCACTTTCAGAAATTGTAATAGACGGAAACAATAAAGAAATTATTGGATCGCTTACAGATTTGATTAAAGAGGAGTTAAATGTCAAAAATGTAGATTTTGAACAAGATCTTACTCGCTTTATGAATTACAATCTAAAACCAAATTTCAGAGTGGCTGGTAGGATTTTAGGTTCTAAAATAAAAAGCTTCGCCAAATATCTAACTAATGTAGATGCAAAAGAGTTTGTACAAAAACTTGAAAACGAAAATGTAGAAATAGAATTAAATGGCGAGATGACAGAAATCTTAAAAGATTATATAGAAGTTAAGATTGAAGCGAAAGAAGGCTTTGATATTAAAAAAGAAGGCGAGCTATTCGTAATACTAGATACTACTTTGACAGACGAATTAATCGCAGAAGGATATGCCAGAGAATTCATATCTAAAGTTCAACAGATGCGTAAAGCTGAAAATCTTGATGTATTAGATAATATCCAAATTGAATACACAACAGAAGACAAAGTTGCAGATGCGATAAAAGCTCATGAAGAAATTATAAAATCTGAAACTTTGGCTAAAGAAATAATCAGAACTGAGAATTTAAAAGAAACAGAAGAATTAAATGGAGTACCAACTGCTATTAGCATAACAAAGATTAATTAAAATATTTAGTGAAACTCTTTTTGAAATAGAGCTTTTAAAAAGAGTTTCACTAATATTAAAAATTAAATTTACTTTATAAAAACACTGAATAAATGATATAAATTATCACTTACGAATGATAGTCAATATTAATTAAAAGTGGCTAAATAGAATATAATTGATAGTAATAATTAATTATATAATTCGTTTAAAATTATTAAGATATTTGAAAAATATCTAAGCTAGTAAAGCTTGATATTAAGCGATATTATACACCTTTCCAAATAGAGTTTAAGAATTTAAAGAAGATATTTAAATTGGAAAATATTTCACGCTTTAACTGTTATTTTAAATTAATTTGTGGTATAATCTTATTGCAAGATAGTTTGGGGAGGTGAATTAAATGGCATACGTTATTAACGACGATTGTATAGCTTGCGGAGCATGCCTACCGGAATGCCCCACAGACTGCATCACTGAAGGAGATATCTACGTCATCGATGGTGATGAATGTATAGATTGTGGTAACTGCAACAGTGTTTGTCCTGTTGATGCTCCACAGCCTGAATAGTAACTAATGAAAGCTGCTCTTAAATCGAGCAGCTTTTTTATTTAGGAGATGATTTCTTGAACGATATAAGATTAGATATAGTTCCTGGTACTAAATTTAAAATTTATCAGCAAAAGGGACAATTTTCATATACGACAGATTCTTTGGCTCTATCTGGCTTTGCAAAACCGAAGGGCAAGGTTATAGATTTGGGCGCAGGTACTGGAATACTTTGTTTTCGTATGGCAAATAATAAAAATGTAACTAAGATTGTTGCCGTCGAGAAAAACCCTATAACTTTCGATCTATTAAATAAATCAATTAATATTAATGGCTTAAATAAAATTATATCTTCGTATAATATGGGTATAAATGAAATAATTAAACAAATGGGAAAAGCGAGCTTTAATACAGTTATTACAAATCCACCTTATTTTCTAAAAGAGGGTGGTATAACTAAGAGAAATTTAGATTTAAAAATGGCAATGCATGAAACAGATTTAAGCTTGGCAGATTGGTTGAGAATTTCTTCTGAACTATTAGTTCCAAAAGGAAGTCTTTATATGATAAATAGACCGAATAGACTACAAGATATAATGTATTATGCTCGCAAAGGCCGTTTAGAAATTAAAGAAATCAGATTTATAAAAAACACTCAAAAAGCTTTAGCCAAAGCAGTATTGATCAAGGCCATTAAAAATGGTGGCAATGGAATGAAATTACTTAGCGATTTAATCCTTTATGATGATAGTGGTAATATGACTAAAGATTATTTAAACTACTATCAACTATCAAATAATACTCAAAATGAGGTGCAATGTGAAAGGTAGACTATATATTTGTCCAACGCCGATTGGCAATTTAGAAGATATTAGCATTAGAACATTAAACATACTTAAAGAATGCGATTTTATAGCTTGCGAAGATAAAAGAATTAGCATAAAGCTATTAAATCATTACGAAATAAAAAAAGAACTCATCTCTTATCATAAATTTAACGAAATGCAGATGACAAAAACTATTTTGGATAGGATTTCAAATGGGGAAGTTTGTGCATTGATAAGCGATGCAGGGATGCCAGGAATTTCTGACCCTGGACATATATTAATAAAATCGGCAATTGAAAACAAAATAGAGATTACAGTTTTACCTGGAGCAAATGCTGCAATTACAGCGCTTGTATATTCTGGGCTACCTAGTAACAATTTTTATTTTGAAGGATTTTTACCTAAAAAAGCCATAGAGAGAAAGAAAAAATTTGAACTATATGAAAGTTTAAATTGTCCAATAATTATTTACGAATCTCCAAATAGAATAAAGAGTACATTAAATGAAATGTTTGAATACTTTGGCGATATGGAAATTTCAATAGCTAGAGAGCTTACTAAAATTTATGAAGAATGTATTAGGGGAAGGCTAAAAGATATAATTATCAGCTTAGAAGACGAGAGTATCAAGGGTGAAATCGTTTTAATAATATATCCTAAAGCAAAATCTCAATATTATGATTTACAAAAAGAATTTTATAAATATTTCAAACTGGGCTTTAATAAAAAAGATGTGGTAAAAATTTTGTCGACTATGACAAATTATCCAAGGAATGAAATTTATAAAGCTTCATTAGAAATTGGTGATGAAGATGTATTCGATTGATAAATCTATTAAAGATAAATTGAGAGATATTAATTCTTATTTTCAAGATATTTACAATAAACAATTAGTAAAAAAAGACGAATTAAGAAAATTTATAGTTGAAAATATTGCAGAAATCAAAAAAGCTAAAAAGCTTTCGACGGATGAATTAAAAAAGATTAAAAATATTACTGCCGTGGACGGAAGCTTCAATCGATTTGGCGGAAATTACCCCCATTATATCGATTTTTATAAGGCTGTGGCGAAAGATAGCAAAAATGATGAGATAATAAAAACTTTTGTAGATTGTCCTTTCTATGAACAAAATGATAATAGGGAAGATAATGATGAGATTGATGATTCTAATTCAATTTTGTCAAAACTTGAAATAGAGGCTGCAATCGAAGCTATTGAGAAATATAAACCAAAAGTTTTGATGCTCGATGGAGGCCTTATAAGGTATAAGATCTATGCACCTAAGCTTTTCGAAAAATTAAAGGATTTATCAATCATCAATAAGACTATCGTAGTTGGAATTATTAAAGATATAAAAACTAATATGATTTCACGAAAATTTGAAGAGCTTGGGATAAATAGCTTTAAATTATACGATCGAGAATATCTTTATGGCGTATTAAAAAGTGGAGAATACTTTTTGGCACCCGATAGTTTAAATTTAAAATTCTCTGAAGGCCTGAGGACTGCTTTTGCAAATCTTAGCGATTCTCCTGATCCTATAGGAATAGAAATTTTTGATTTTGAAATAATGAGTCTTCCAATAGCTATAGACCTTTCATATTCATTAACGCCAAATAAATCGCGTGGTATTCCTATATGGATTGATATTGTAGATAAAGAAGCTAGACTAAGTGATGAGATGGTAAAGACGAGTTTAAAAACTTTTATCGACCCTGAAATTTTTGAAATCTTTTTAAATGCTGAACGAAACAAAAGAACTTAAGAGGTGTATATGAACGTTATAGGACTTACAAATCAACAAGAATTTTATATTGGTTCAAATGAAAGAAATTTCAGAATTAATGAATACTTGATAATTGAAGATAGAAAAATGGGAGATTTGATTGGTGAAGTTGTTGAAGCCAATACATTTAATCGCTATATACCTATGAGCTTGCAACAAGATTTTGTAGATAAGGCTGTGTTGGAATCTTTAAAGGCTATAGGGTATAATATTGATGAAGAGACAATTTATGTGGCAAAAGTTAGACTTTTAAACGAAGCTATATATCCTGTGGAAACTGGCTCAGATGTAAGACTGCCAAAGTTTTATGAATTAAAAGATATTTTAATAAAGGGAAAGCCTGAGTCTGGATTGACTTTAGCTGCGATTAAAAATACCGATACATTATATGAAGATTTAGATGAAGAGCTTAAAAATATTTATACTCTTTACGATAATGAATATAGAATCCAAGAAGAAGTGCCATTTATTTTAGATTTAAAGAGCTTGCATCAATATCCCCATATTGGAGTATTTGGTGGCTCTGGTTCAGGAAAATCTTATGGACTTAGAGTTATACTGGAAGAACTTATGAAAAAAGGAATTCCGACCATTGTTCTAGATCCTCATTATGAAATGAGCTTTGAGGCAAATACTAAAAACCCTTTTAGCGAAGATTATTCGAACAAATATGTAAATTTGAGAATAGGCACTGATATAGGAGTAAAATTTGAACATCTAAATACTGGAGAATTAAAAAATCTGCTTTCAACTGCATCGAATCTAACCGAAGCGATGTCGGCCGTTGTAGACACATTACATTCAGGAAGAGTTGGATATACAGAGTTTTATCAGCGCTTAACAGATCTTTCTGAGGCATACGATATAGGCAGTGAAGAAGAAATTAGAAATCGCATTGCAAATTGCCAAAATTCACAAGAGCGCTTTAGATATAATAGAATCTTAGATACATTTACTAAATTTGGAAAACAGTGTAACAAACATTCTATAAATGGAATAATATGGCGCCTTGCAAAGCTTGATAGATCTGGTATATTTGCTAAAGACGATATACCTATAATCGAGGCTCTATCAAATGGAAAATTAGCTGTAATACAAGGCGATACTATGATAATTGCAGTCTTTGGTACTTATATATTAAATAAACTCTATCATATGAGAAGAGATTATAAAGATGCAATGTATTTAAATATTAATGCAGATTACTTTCCGCCATTTATGGTAGTTACAGATGAAGCTCATAATTTTGCGCCGAAAGCTTACGATTCACCTTCTAAAAAAATAATTAAAGAGATTGCACAAGAAGGCAGAAAATATGGAGTGTTTCTAGCTTTGGCAACGCAAAGACCTGCACTTTTAGATGAGACGGTAACTGCACAGCTAAATTCTAAATTCATATTTAGAACTGTTAGGGCATCTGATATTAATACTATTAGAGAAGAAACTGATCTGACACCAGAAGAGGGCAGAAGACTGCCTTATCTAAGAAGCGGAGATGTATTTGCATCGATGGCAATTATGGGTAGAACATTTTCATTGAGAATTAGAGCGGCCGAGACTAAATCGCCACATAGTATAAATCCATTCGATGAGATTATACAAAAAAAATTAGAAGATAATGATGAGTTTTTAAATAAAATTAAAGAATACTTACCAATATCTGAATATGATGTATTGAAAATACAAAAAGAACTAGGAAAAAACAGAGTTTCCTATTCTAAAGATGAAATAATAATGAAACTTAATTCATTATGTGATCAAAATATTTTAGAAAAAGAAAATGATTTTTTGGGTTATATTTATAAATTGAAATAATCCTTAGGGGAGGAAGATAGTATGCAAGAAGTAAAGATAAAATACGTAGACAATTTGGACCATGATGCTTACTTGTTTCATGAAGGCACAAATTATATGGCATATAAATTTTTAGGTGCACATCCATATAAGACTAGGGGCTTTAATGGTGCAAGATTTGCATTATGGGCTCCGCGTGCAAAAGAGATTTATTTAATTGGAGATTTTAACGATTGGAATGAAGAAAATATTCCGATGAAGAGAATCGAAAATACTGGCATCTGGAGTGTATGTGTCGACGGAGTAAAAGAATTTGATGCATATAAATATAAAATCATAACAGAACATGGCGAAGTTAGATATAAGGCAGATCCATTTGCTTTCCATGCTGAAGAAAGGCCAATGAGCGCATCTAAATTTTATGATATCAATGGCTATAAATGGAAAGATAAAAAATATCTAAAATCTTTGCAAGAAAAAGATATGTATAATTCGCCAATGAATATTTACGAGGCCAATATTTTGTCATGGAGAAAAAATGAAGATGGCTCACAATATTCATATAGAAAATTTGCTGACGAAATTGTGCCATATTTAAAGAGTATGGGCTATACACATTTGGAACTTATGCCTATTATGGAACATCCTTACGATGGTTCATGGGGCTATCAAATTACTGGCTATTTTGCACCAACATCTAGATTTGGAACGCCAAAAGATTTTATGTATTTAGTTGATAAATTGCATCAAAATAATATTGGAATAATTTTAGATTGGGTGCCTGTACATTTTTGCAAAGACGATCACGGACTTGCAAGATTTGATGGAACATATTTATATGAGTCAATCGACAAGCAAAAGGCCGAAAACTATTCATGGGGTACACTCAATTTTGACTATTCGAAACCCGAAGTCATCAGCTTTTTGATGAGTAATGCAGTCTATTGGCATGAAATGTATCATATAGACGGATTGAGAGTCGATGCAGTGAGCTTTATGATTTATGATGGTTATGGAAAGCCAGGTGTTGAGATATCTGAAAACGAAGATGGACTTAGATTTATTAAGACATTAAATGCTCAAATGGCAAAACAGTATCCAAATTCTTTGATGATTGCAGAAGAGGCAACGGCATATCCAAAAGTTACAGCAAAAGTTCAAGATGACGGATTAGGATTTAATTTTAAATGGAATATGGGATGGATGAACGATATTTTAGAATATTTTGAATCTGATCCAATAAATAGAAAATATCTTCACGACCAATTGAGATTTTCAATGACCTATATGTTTTCAGAAAAATATATATTGCCTCTTAGCCATGATGAAGTCGTACATGGCAAAAAATCATTGCTAGATAAGATGCCTGGAGATTATGAAAATAAATTTGCAAATTTGAGGCTGCTTTTAAGCTATATGATAGCCCATCCAGGTAAGAAGATATTATTTATGGGAGGAGAATTTGGGCAATTTATCGAATGGAATGAATGGAAAGAATTAGATTGGTTACTTCTAGACTATGATATGCATAAAAAATTAAAAGATTATGTATCAGAGTTAAATAAATTTTATACCGATTCTTCTGAATTTTGGGAATTAGACAATTCATTTGACGGATTTCAATGGGTCGAACACGAAAATGCCAATGAGAGTATTTTAGTATTTCAAAGAATTAATAAAGATGAGGAAAAGATAACTTGTATCTTTAACTTCACACCGGTTGAGAGATTAAATTATCCAATCGGAGTAGACGAAGAAGGCAGATACAGAACATTATTTAGTTCTGACAGGCTAAGATATGGTGGGGAAACGAAGAGAGTAAAGACTTATTACACCAAAGATGAAGCATTTCACGGAAGAAAGCACGGTTTAAGAGTTGATATTCCGCCACTTTCAGCTTTATTTTTGAAAAAGAGTAAATAGGAGGTTGCTATGGATAAGAAAACAAAGATGCTTGCACTATTATTGGCAGGCGGTCAAGGTTCTCGACTTAAAGCATTGACTAAAGATATTGCCAAACCGGCAGTGCCATTTGGAGGTAAATATCGTATTATCGATTTTGCATTGAGTAATGCCACAAATTCCGGCATAAAAGATATTGCTGTACTTACACAGTATAAGCCATTTGAACTCAATAGCCATTTGGGCATCGGCGCACCATGGGATTTTGACAAAACTTATGGAGGCCTTAGAGTGCTTTCACCATTTGCATCTGAAGATGGAGGAAGATGGTTTACGGGCACGGCAAATGCGATATACGAAAATATTGACTATATAGATCAAATCAATCCTCAATATGTTTTAGTTTTATCGGGCGACCACATCTATAAAATGAATTATAATAAAATGCTAAAATATCATATTCAAAAAGAGGCCGTATGTACAGTTTCAGTAATCGAAGTACCTTGGGAAGAGGCTTCTAGATTTGGCATTGTCAACACAGATGAAGACAATAAAATTGTCGAATTTGATGAAAAGCCAGCAGAGCCAAAAAACAATATGGCTTCGATGGGAATCTATATCTTTAATTGGGATATTTTGAGAAACTATCTGATTGAAGACGAAAAAAATCAAGATTCTGACCACGATTTTGGAAAAAATGTACTGCCAAAGATGTTAACTGACGGCAATCCAATGTATGCATTCCAATTTAAAGGCTATTGGAAAGACGTTGGAACAATAAGTAGCTATTGGGAATCTAATCTCGATTTATTAGATATAGACAATGAATTAGACATTTATGATAAAACTTGGCGCATATATACAAATAATAAGAATTTGCCACCTCAATATATTGGCAAATATGCAATATTAAATAATTCGATGATAAACGAAGGCTGCACAATAGAAGGTGAAGTGAACAATAGCGTATTGTTTTCTAATGTGACTGTAGAAAAGGGAGCCATTATTAATAAATCTGTAATTCTTCCAAATGCTGTTATTAAAGCTGGTGCAAATGTAAATAACGCAATTATTATGGAAGATATGGTCATCAAGGAAGATGAAAAAATTGGAACGCCTGATGATAAATCCATATATTTGGTTTCCGATGACGGCATTTTAAAAGAGTAAAGGAGTATATCATGGATAATTGCATAGGAGTTATTAATAATACAAATCTAGAGAGAAATTTTGGACAATTGTGTAAGTCACGATCTCTTTATATGCTTCCATTTGGAAGTAGATATCGCTTAGTCGATTTTTTAATATCCAATATGGTAAATAATAATATCAATACGGTGGCAATCTATACAGGAGAAAAGATTAGATCTACGATGGACCATCTGGGTAGCGGTAGACCATGGGATCTAAATTCTAGATTCCAAGGACTATTTCTCTATCCTCCAATAACTGCTCCACCAATAGTTTCTAAGCTTGGAGATATTGCAGACTTTTATAGTACGAGAAACTTTTATGAAAATTCTTCGTCAGATAATGTGTTTATTACGGCGTCAAATACATTGGCTAAAGTCAATTTGCAAGAAGCTTATGACTATTTTCAGCAAACTGATGCAGATATAACACTGATTTATAAAGAGCAGAACGATGAATTGGGACAATTTATAAATTCAGACAAGCTACACATCGACGATGATGGCAATTTAATAAATATTGGTTTAAATCTAGGCACTGAATTAAAATTTAATATGTATTTAAATATGCTATTTATTAAAAAAAGCGTACTGTTAAAATTGATTAATGAAACTGTCGAAAAAGGCAATGTACCTGGACTTAAAAATGCCATAATAAAAAATAAGGATCGATTTAAGATAAATACATTCGAACATAAGGGATATCTTGCCAATATAATAGATATAGATTCTTATTATAGGGCCAATTTAGATTTGCTCGATAGAGATATATTTAAAGAATTATTTATCGACACTGGTCGAGTTATGACTAAGACAAAGGACGAACCCTCTACGACTTATAGAGATTTTCCAACTGTCAAAAATTCGCTAATTGCAAATGGCTGTATTATCGAAGGCGAAGTTGAAAATAGCATAATCTTTAGAGGAGTTAAAATTGGCAAAAATGCCACTGTCAAGAATTCAATAGTCATGCAAAAATCTACTATCGAAGACTCTTCAGTAGTAGTAAATTCAATACTAGATAAATATACGCTTATCGAAAGAGGAGCGACAATTGTAGGAGCATATGCACAGCCTTATGTATTAGGTAAATATATGAAGATTGGAAGAGATCAATGAAAATATTTTATATAGCAGCAGAGGCATCACCATTTATTAAAACAGGAGGGCTTGCAGATGTTGCAGGCTCTTTGCCTAAAGCTTTGGCAAAAAACGATCAAGAAGTTTCAGTAGTATTGCCGCTTTATTCAGCAATAGATTGGAAATACAGATCACAATTTGAATTTGTGGGTTATTTCTATGTAGATTTAGATTGGCGACATCAATATGTGGGAGTATTTAAATATGAAAAAGATGATGTAAATTATTATTTCATAGATAATGAATACTACTTTGCGAGAAACTCTCTTTACGGTGAAATAGACGACGGAGAAAGATTTATATTTTTCAATAGAGCAGTAGTTGGTCTATTAAAATATCTAGACATAAAGCCTGATATTGTGCACGCTAATGATTGGCACACGGGATTAATACCTTTATATTTAAAAGATTATTCAAAAGGTGATTCATTTTATAAAGATATTAAATCGGTATATACAATTCATAATATTAAATATCAAGGAATATTTAAAAGTGATATATTGTCAATAGCAGGACTTGGAGGCCAATATTATAACGAAGAGGGAATAAAATATTATGACTGCATAAATATGATGAAGGCTGGAATCGTCTATTGCGATTTATTGACTACAGTCTCTCACACTTATGCACAAGAAATTAGATATAGTTTTTTCGGTCAAGGTCTAGATGGAATTATAAGAAAACATCAGCATAAGCTAAAAGGTATAATTAATGGAATTGATTATGATATTTTCAATCCAAAAACTGATAAAACAATAGATTATAATTATGATGCCAAAGATTTTTCGCAAAAAAAGAAAAACAAAGCCGAACTACAAAGACTATTTCATCTCCCAGAAAATCCAGATGTGCCTTTGATTGGAATGGTAACGAGGCTTGTAGATCTCAAAGGTATCGATCTATTAGACTATGTCATGGACGAACTTATGAATGAAGATATTCAATTGGTAGTTTTGGGCACTGGCGAAAATAATTATGAAGATATGTTAAAGTATTATTCTTATAGATATAAAAATAAATTAGCAGCTGGAATATATTTTGATGAAGCTCATTCTAAAAAAATATATGCCGGAGCCGATTTTTTCTTGATGCCTTCAGTTGCTGAACCTTGCGGAATTTCACAATTGATTGCTATGCGTTATGGCACAATCCCGATTGTTCGAGAAACGGGCGGCCTTTCAGATACTGTAATACCTTATAATAAATATACTAATGAAGGTACTGGATTTGGCTTTAAAACAATAAATGCACATGAAATGCTATATGCAATTAAGAAAGCGATAAAATTATATCAAGATAAAGACTCTTTTAACAAGCTAATTAAAAGAGATTTGGAACTTGACAACAGTTGGAATAAATCTTCAATAGAATATTTGGAGGAATATAAAAGAATTACTAATGGTTAAATGAAGATGATAAAGAAGAATAAATTGGAATTAAAAAATGTTGAATTTGGTGCTAATTACTCTGAAAAAAGTACAATATTCAGAGTATTTAGCCCTAATAGAAAGAGCATCAAGCTCAGATTATTTGAGTATTCTAATGCAATCCAATATGAAGAATTTCATATGAAGAAAAACGAACTTGGGATTTGGGAGATTGAGATAAAAAGAGATCTCGACGGCTACTTTTACACATATATAGCCGACGATTATTTAGAAGTCACAGATCCTTATTCATACGCCTTGAGCATCAATTCAACTAGATCTGCAATTATTGATATTAATAAAACAAATCCCTATGGATGGGAAGATCAAAAAATGCCATATACGCCTAATAATGAGGCGATAATATATGAGATGAGCATTAAAGATTTCACTTATGACAAAAGCTCGGGAGCTCAAAAACGAGGAAAATTTTTGGGCGTTTCTGAACATGGAACATCATATAATTATTTCAAAACGGGCATCGATCATCTAATTGAACTTGGGATTACTCATGTCCATTTGATGCCCATTTATGATTTTTTGACCGTAGACGAAAATCCTGATTTGTTTTTTGAAGATGAAAATTATAATTGGGGCTACGATCCTGAACATTTTAATGTACCAGAGGGATCTTATGCGACAAGACCTGATGATCCTAAAAACCGCATTATTGAATTAAAGACGATGATAATGAAGCTTCATGAGGCAAATATTAAAGTGATAATCGATGTTGTCTATAATCACACATATAGATCTTTAGATAGCAATTTTTACACTCTCTATCCGGGATATTATAGATTGATAAATTCATGTTTTGCAAATGGTTCAGGTTGCGGAAATGAAACTAATTCTGAAGATATATATTTTCAAAAGTTTCTACTCGATTCTATTAAATTTTGGATTAAAGAGTATAAAATTGATGGCTTTAGATTCGATCTGATGGGTCTTATAGATATAGATACTATGGAAAAAATCGTCGAAACTGCAAAGAGTTTGAGAGAAGATATTTTAATTTATGGAGAACCATGGGTTGGCGGATTATCAGCTTTAGAAGAAGCTAAAAGAACAGTCAAAGGAACACAAAAGAACAAAGGCTTTGCAGTATTTAATGATGATTTTAGAGATAGCATCAAAGGTTCGAATAACGGCTCAATAGGCGGCTTTATAAATGGAAAACAAGAACTCAAATTAGAAGTTGAAAAAGGCATTAGTGGCTCGATTAATTACGATAAGATTCACCATGGCTTTGCTGCCGATGCGCTAGAAAGTATAAACTATTTTAATTCACATGACGATTTGATAATTGCAGATAAATTAAAATTGGTAAGTCCCGAAAAATCTGATGAAGAAATTGCCGAAGAAGCAAAATTAGCTTTTGGAATTATCTTTACTTCCTTTGGAATTCCATTTATACATTCGGGAAATGAATTTATGAGAAATAAATCTGGAGTTTCGAATAGCTTTAATGCTCCTGCTAGTTTAAATTCTGTCAAATGGGATTTGAAAGAAAAAAATTTAAACTTTTATAATTATGTAAGATCACTTATAGATTTTAGAAAGCGGACAAAAGTCTTTAGAATGCATAGACAAAAAGATATAAAAGATAATTTAATATTCTTAGACTTAAATACAGATCCAATAATAGCTTATATTATACGTGAGAATAAAAATAGATACTTTTTAATTGCGCATAATAGCGGCACACATCCATATAGAATTGACAAATATAGGATTGTAAATAAAATTGAGAGCCGTTTTACAGATGAAAAAATTGAAAATTTAGAAATTATAAAACTTTTTGGAAATTTAGGCTACACCAGAAAACATATTAGACATCGCAGAGATTATTTATTTATAAAAGGAATATCTACTGAGATCTATTTGATTAATTTAGAAAAATGATTGGAGAATTTTATGAGACTTGGGACGACTCAAGAATTAAGACTGCAACAAAAGTTAATAATGACTCAAGAGTTGAGACAGTCTATACAAATACTTCAATATTCTACATTGGAGCTTGTTGAATTTTTGTCAATCCAGACAGAAATTAATCCAATTTTGGAAATAGAGTCATTTGGCAAAAGTATAGAATTTGAAATCGTAAATCCATGCGAAGATCTTCATCACAAAGAAGATTATGATAATTATGCCTATACTCCTTATGATCCAAATAAAGATGAATTCGATTATGAGCGCTTCACTAGTTATAATAATACCTTATATGATTTTCTATATGAGCAGCTTTATATGTCTCATTTAAATAAAGGCGAGCAATCGATCATCTCTTATCTGATCGAGAATATAAATTCAAATGGATATTTAAATCCTGAATTCGAAATTGAATTAAAAGAATATGGTTGGAATGATGAAGAAATTGAAAACTGTGTAAAAATTCTTCAGACATTTGAGCCATTGGGAATTGGCGCTAGAAATCTTTCAGAATGTTTAGAAATTCAATTAAAGAGCATGGAGAATATTCCAGATTATGCAATTGAGATTGTTCGAAATAATCTAGTCGAACTATCTAATAATCGATTAGATTTGATTTCAAAAGCATATAAAATAAGCACAAATAAAGTTCAGGCCATATATGATCTAATAAAAAAATTGGATCCCAAGCCTGGAAGTGCTTTTAGATCTGATAGAAATTCTATAAAATATATTGTACCTGATGTCTATTTAAGAAAGATAGACGGAGGCTTTGAGATTGATTTAAATTCCGAAATTTTGCCAAAGCTTAAATATAATGAAACATATATTAAGATAATCGAATCTGACACTGATGAAAAGGCTAAAGAATTTTTAGAAAATAAATATAAATCGGCCGAAAATATTTTAAAAGGCATTGAGCAAAGAGAAAACACTATTTTAAGAATAACAAATGCAATTTTAGACTATCAAAGAGATTATTTTTATGAAAACAAACCGTTAAAGCCAATGACATTAAAAGATATTGCAAATATGACTGACTTACATGAATCAACAATCTCTAGGGGAGTCAATCATAAATATATTCAAACAGATTCGGGGATAATGGAACTCAAATGCTATTTCACATCGGCATTACAAGGTTCGAAAGGCGAAGTTTCAAGCAATGAAATTAAGAAGAGAATCGAACAGATGATAAAAAATGAAGATCCTAAAAAACCACTAAGCGATCAAAAAATTGCTGAAGCTTTAAATCAATCGGGAGTTGAAATATCGAGGCGCACGATTGCAAAATATAGAGATGAATTAAATATTTTATCTTCATCAAAGAGAAGAAGATATTAGATACTTGAGCAGCTTATATAATCTTATATGAGCTGCTTTTTTAAATTTTTATAATAATTTTATCTAAATACTTGCATGTAAATTTGTCTTATGATATTATTAAAGGGACGAAAAAAGTATCGCAGGGACAAATTAAGACCAAAGGGGTGATGCCAATAGATGATAGACAAACTGTTTGAGTTTTTGCCAGAAGCGAGAGAAATTTTTTTAAAGAGATATATTATTCTAAAGGGAGTCTATGAAAATCCTTCGATTGGAAGGCGCGCTTTGAGTGAAAAGCTTGATTTATCTGAAAGAATCGTAAGAGATGAAGCAATGCGCTTGCGTGATTTAGACCTTTTAGAAATTAATAACTCGGGTATGAATATTACAGATAAAGGCATAGAAACTATCGAGGTTTTTGCAGCCGATTATCTGAGACTTGAAAGATTGCCTTCGCTTCAAAAGGCGATTAGAAATCATCTTCAAAATGATTCGATTTATGTAGTTAAAAAAAACAGCATAGGATATTTGAGAGCTATTGGAATGCAAGCTGCTTTGGTTTTATCTCAAATTCTATCTGACACAGATGTATTAGGAGTAACTGGAGGCACTACTGTATTAAATGTTGCCGAAGAATTTAATTTTTCAAATGAGATTCAAAATATCAGCGTAGTTCCTGCGAGAGGAAGCGTTGGCAATCTCTTAGAAGAACAGTCAAATTCAGTGGCATCAAAATTTGCAAATAAACTAAATGCCAAATATCACCCAATTTATCTGCCCGATAGTTTAGACAAACAATCTATGGATATATTAATAAATAACCATGAGATTAAAAAGAGTTACGATATGCTAAAGAAAATTGATACATTATTATTTGGCATCGGCCGAGCAGATATTATGGCTAAAAAACGCGGGCTGAAACGAGAAACTAAAGATTTTATATTAAAAAATGGTGCAGTCGGTGAAGCCTTTGGTCATTATTTTGATATCGATGGCAAAGAAATTTATAAGCATGAAACTATTGGCATAAGTTTAGAAGATTTTTTGAAAATTAAAAGAGTAATTGGTGTTGCAGGCACCAAAGATAAAGCAAAGGCTATTATTGCAGTTTCGAAAATAAGAAAAGATATGACTTTAATTATTGACGAAGATGCATGTGTTGAAATATTAAATATATTAAATTATGAAATGGAGGAAGTAAAATGAGTATTAAAGTAGGAGTTAACGGTTTTGGTAGAATCGGCAGAGATGTAGTGAGAGGTTATTATGAAAAAGGTTTCAATAATAAGAATCTTGAATTAGTTGCAATAAACGCAACTGGTGATTTGGAAGCTTTCAGAAATCTCTTCAAATACGACAGTGCATATGGAAGATTTGAAGGCACAGTTGAAACTTATGAAGAAGGTTTGGTAATTAATGGTGATAAAATTAAATTTGTAAACCATAGAGATCCAGCTGAAATTCCTTGGAAAGATTTAGGAGTTGAATTAGTAATAGACTCAACTGGAGCATTTAGAGATCAAGAAAGCCTTGAAAAGCATATTGCCGCTGGAGCAAAAAAAGTTTTATTAACAGCTCCTGGTAAGGGCGTAGATTGCACAGTCGTTATGGGTGTAAACGAAGATACCTATGATGCAGAAAAACACAATGTAATTTCAAATGCTTCATGCACAACCAATTGCTTAGCTCCACTTACTAAAGTTATTTTAGATAACTTTGGCATCGTAAAAGGTCTAATGACTACAATACACGCATATACTAATGACCAAAATATCATGGATAATAAACATAAAAAAGATATGCGTAGAGCAAGAGCTGCTGCAATAAATATGATTCCTACAAGCACAGGCGCTGCCAAAGCTGTTGGTCTTGTAATTCCTGAAGTACAAGGAAAGCTTACAGGTTATGCAGTCAGAGTTCCAGTCATAACAGGTTCCATGGTAGATGTAGTATTTGAACTTGAAAAAGAAGCTACAGTTGAAGAGATAAATGCTGCTGTTAAAAAGGCTGCAGAAGGCGAAATGAAAGGCGTTTTAGCATATACAGAAGATCCACTAGTATCTACTGATATAGTTGCAGACGACCATTCCTCCATCTTCGACTCTGGATTAACACTTGTTAAAGACAATATGGTTAAACTCGTTTCATGGTACGACAATGAATGGGGTTATGCCATGAGAGTATTAGATTTAGCAGAATTTGTAGCAGACAAAATGTAATAATATAGTTATAGATTCGGATTTTTATCCGAATCTATATTCCTTTATACGAGGGAGGAAATTATGAATAAAATGACTTTAAAAGACTTCGATTACAATGGCAAAAAAGTACTTGTGAGATGCGATTTCAATGTACCGATGAAAGACGGAGTAATCACTGATGACCAAAGAATTGTGGCTTCAATTCCCACAATTAAATATCTCTTAGATCAAAATTGCGCTATAATTTTGATGTCACATCTAGGCAGACCTAAGGGCGTTTCTAATCCAAAATTTTCATTGGAAGCAGTTTCAAAGAGATTGAGCGAATTATTAAATCAAGAAGTAGAATTTTTAGACGATGATCAAGTCGTATCAGATGATGTGAAAGCTAAAGTAAAAGAATTGAAACCAGGACAAATAGCTTTGCTTCAGAATACGAGATTTAGAGCAGAGGAAACTAAATGCGGCGAAGAATTTTCGAAAGATTTAGCTTCACTTGCAGATTTTTATGTAAATGATGCTTTTGGAACTTCGCATAGAGCGCATGCATCTAATGTCGGCGTTTCGGGATATTTGCCATCGGCACTTGGGCTTTTGGTTCAAAAAGAAGTAGATATAATGGGCAAAGCTATTAAAGATCCAGAAAGACCATTCGTTGCAATTTTAGGTGGCGCAAAAGTTTCGGACAAAATTGGAGTTATCGAAAACTTATTAAACTTAGTCGACAAGATCATTATTGTTGGCGCCATGGCCAATACATTTTTGAAGGCACAAGGCAAAAATCTAGGCAAATCTTTAGTTGAAGATGATAAATTAGATATTGCAAAAGATCTTTTAGATAAAGCAAAAGCTAAAAATATAGAAATATTACTACCTAAAGATTTAGTTGTGGCAAAAGAAATGGAAAATGATGCAGAGTCAAAGACTGTTTCAGTCGATGAGATCGAATCAGATTATATGGCCCTAGATATTGGCAATAAGACTTTAGATGCAATTGAAAATGCTCTAAAAGATGCAAAGACTGTGGTTTGGAATGGACCTGCCGGTGTATTTGAAATGGATAATTTCAATAAAGGCACATTCGGCATTGCAAAGTTTTTGGCTAATCTAGATGCAATCACTATTATAGGCGGAGGAGATAGTGCTGCCGCTGTTGAAAAAGCAGGCTTGAAAGATAAGATTACTCATGTTTCAACTGGTGGAGGAGCTAGCTTGGAACTTTTAGAAGGCAAGGAATTGCCTGGAATAAAAGCAATAAAAGATAAGTAGGGTGAAAATGAGAAAAAAATTAATTGCGGGAAATTGGAAAATGAATAAAACCGCTAATGAAACAAAAGAATTTTTTGAAGAATTAAAAAAATACGATTTAAATAAAGATGTAAATATGGTTATATGTCCACCATTTAGCTCATTAGATAGGGCTGTAAATGCAGCAAAAGATATTGGCGTGGCTATCGGGGCTCAAAATATGAGCGATCAAGAATCAGGAGCATTTACCGGTGAAATTTCTGCAAATATGCTCTTAGATTTGGGCGTAGAATACGTTATTTTGGGTCATTCTGAAAGAAGAGAAATATTTAATGAACAAGATGGGTATATAAACTCTAAAGTTCGTTACGCAATTGAGAAAAATCTGATTCCAATACTTTGTATAGGTGAAACTTTAGAAGAAAGAGAAGCAGATGGTCATTTTGACAAGGTTAAATCTCAAATTGAAAAAGATTTTGAAAATATCTCAGCTGAAGATGCCATTAAAGTGATCATTGCATATGAACCTATTTGGGCAATTGGAACTGGAAAGACTGCAACTGCAAAAGACGCATCTGAAATGTGTCATTTCATAAGAGAAGAAATTAAGAAAATGTATAATGACGAAGTTGCGAATAATATTTCTATACTTTATGGCGGTTCCGTAAAGCCTGCCAATGTCAATGAGTTGATGAACGCTCCTGATATTGACGGAGCATTAGTTGGAGGAGCCAGTCTAAAAGCTGAAGATTATTCAAAGCTCGTTAATTTTTAACGGAGGTAAAATGGCTGATAAAACTACAATGCTAATAATAATGGACGGATACGGAATTGGCAAAAGCTATCCTGGCAATGCTATCAAAGCGGCAAATAAACCAAATATTGATAGATTAATGAGAGAGTATAAAAATACTGAAATTGAGGCCAGTGGTGTAGATGTGGGTTTGCCTGAAGGGCAGATGGGCAATTCCGAAGTCGGACATTTGAATATGGGAGCAGGAAGAATTATATTCCAAGATCTTTTAAAGATAAATAATGATATTAAAAGTGGCGAATTTGCTAAAAATAAAATCATAAATAGGGCAATTGAGAACTCTATCGAAAGAGATAATAATCTCCATTTAATGGGACTATTATCCCCAGGTGGAGTCCATTCACACGAAGAACATCTCTTTTCACTATTGAGAGTATGTAAAGAGCTTGGAAAAAATAAAAATGTATATATCCATGCATTTTTAGACGGAAGAGATGTAGACCCTCATTATGGGGAAGTATCTATAAAAAAATTAAAAGAAGAAATAGAAAAAATCGGATTAGGCGAAATAGCAAGCCTTTCAGGCAGATATTATGCCATGGACAGAGATAAGCATTGGGATAGAATACAATTGGCTTATGATGTTATGGTAAATGGCAAAGGAAAAAAAGGCGAAGATGCCGAACAAATTATAAAAGATTCTTACGCCCGCGGCGTGACAGATGAATTTATAGAGCCGACATTTATTGAAAAATCTGGCAAAGCTTGTGGTCTAATAGAAGAAAATGATACAGTCATAATGTTTAACTTTAGACCTGATAGAGCTAGAGAAATTATAAGAACGCTAGCAGATCCTGAATTTGACGGTTTCGATAGCAAAGATAATCTAAACTTAGATATATATACAATGACTGAATATGACAAGACTATTCCAAATGTCAATGTTATTTATTCAGACGAAGCACCTAAAAATACATTGGGCGAATATGCTAGCAAATTAGGTTTAAACCAATTGAGAATTGCTGAGACCGAAAAATATGCACATGTGACATTTTTCTTCAATGGTGGAACTGAAACTCCCTTTGAAAATGAAGATAGAATTTTAGTAAAATCTCCAGCAGTTCCTACATTTGATTTAAAACCTGAAATGAGTGCTTATGAAGTAACTGATAAAGTTTGCGAAGCGATTAAATCTAAAAAATATGATTTGATAATTTTAAATTATGCAAATTGCGATATGGTTGGTCATACTGGAAGTATTCCAGCGGCTATTAAGGCTGTAGAAGCAGTTGATGAAAACTTAGGTAGATTGACTCAAACTTTAAAAGAGCTTAATGGCTCAGCCTTGATAACTGCAGACCATGGCAATGCCGAAGTTATGCTAAACGATGAAGGAAATCCAGTAACTAGTCACACAACAAATCCAGTGCCATTAATTCTATTTAACTATCCTGGATATAAATTAAAGGAGGGCGGCAGATTGGCAGATTTGTCACCGACTTTATTAGATATGATGAATATAGAAAAACCTGAAGAAATGACAGGTAATTCTTTGTTAGAAAAAGAGGAGGAATAAGTAATATGTCTTATATTTTAGATGTTTATGCAAGAGAAGTGTTGGATTCAAGAGGAAACCCAACTGTAGAAGTAGAAGTCTATACTGAAACGGGAGCATTTGGTAGAGCAATAGTGCCATCAGGTGCATCCACAGGGGCTCATGAGGCAGTTGAGCTTAGAGATAACGATAAATCGAGATATTTGGGCAAAGGAGTTCAAAACGCAGTAAATAATGTAAATGAGATTATCGCGCCAGAAATAATTGGCTTTAGCGTATTTGATCAAATTGGAGTAGACAATTATATGATAGAATTGGACAATACTCCAAACAAAGGAAAACTTGGCGCTAATGCAATCTTAGGAGTATCGATGGCAGTTGCAAAAGCTGCTGCAGATGAATTGGGAATGCCTCTATATAATTATTTAGGCGGAGTCAATGCAAAGACACTTCCTGTACCACAAATGAACATTCTAAACGGTGGAGAGCATGCAGACAATAATGTCGACATTCAAGAGTTTATGATCTTACCAATTGGCGCTGAATCATTTAAAGAAGCAGTTAGAATGTGCGCTGAGATCTATCACAATCTAAAAAATGTCTTAAAAGAGCAGGGCTTAAACACTGGAGTTGGCGATGAAGGTGGATTTGCTCCGAATCTAGAGTCTAATGAAGCGGCTTTCAAAGCTATTATGAAAGCTATTGAAAAAGCAGGTTATAAAGCTGGCGTAGACGTTATGATGGGAATAGACGCAGCTGCTACAGAATTTTATAATGAAGCTGAAAAGACTTATGTATTCACAGGCGAAAATAAGACATTCACATCAGAAGAATTAGTTGACTGGTATGCTGAATTAGTTGACAAATATCCAATAATTTCAATCGAAGACGGCTTAGCTGAAGATGATTGGGATGGTTGGAAATATATGACAGAAAAATTGGCATCTAAAATCCAAATTGTGGGAGACGATTTATTCGTAACTAATACTGAAAGACTGTCAAAGGGAATTGAAGAAGATATATCTAATTCAATTTTAATTAAGCTAAATCAAATTGGTACTATAACTGAAACTTTAGATACGATTGAAATGGCTAAAAAGCACAATATGACAGCTGTAGTTTCTCATAGATCTGGAGAAACAGAAGATTCTACAATTGCAGATTTGGTAGTTGCAGTTAATGCTGGACAGATTAAATCAGGCGCACCAACTAGAACTGATAGAGTTGCAAAGTATAATCAATTAATTAGAATTGAAGATGAATTAGGCGATGATGCTAGATACGCTGGCAAAGACGCTTTTTACAATCTATAATATTAAAAATTTATCCCGGTTTGATTGATACAGACCGGGATAATTTTTATAGATTTTTAAGCACTCTTAAATTTGCTTCTATTGCTTTATCTATAATATCTTCATTATGTGCATGCGATAAGAATATTGCTTCAAATTGCGCCGGTGCAAATATAAAACCTTCTTCCAGCATGCCCTTAAAATAATTTGCGTACATATGGGTATCGGCATTTTTTACATCTTCGTAAGATTTAATTTGATCAAACTTTCCAAAAAACAGACTCATCATAGATTTATATCTAGAAATTTTGGCATCTGTCTTCGTAATTTCGATATTTTTCAAAAATCCTTTTTCAAGTCTGACTGCCAATTTTTCTATATCTTCATAAATCTCGGGACTTTCTTTTAATTTTAAAATGACATCTCTGCCCATTTTCATTGCTAATGGATTGCCCGATAAAGTTCCTGCTTGATAGACATTGCCCACAGGACTTAATAATTCCATAATCTCTCTTTTGCCTGCAAATGCGCCAACGGGCAAGCCGCCGCCAATTATTTTTCCAAAGCAATACAGATCTGCTTCGATATCAAAATCTTTTGCAATAGAGCCAAAACTCGTTCTAAATCCAGTTATTACTTCATCAAAGATTAATATAATATTATTTTTTGCAGTGAGTTCTCTAAGCTCTTTTATAAAGCTTTTATCTGGAACGACAACGCCCATATTTCCAGCAATCGGTTCAATTATTACACAGGAAATATCGTCAAATTTATCGATTGCTAATTTCACAGAATCGATACTATTATATTCGCAAACAATCGTGTCTTTTATTACATCTAGTGGAACTCCTAAAGAAGTTGGGGAATTGAATGTCAATGTGCCGCTGCCAGATTTGACCAGTAGCGCATCTGAATGCCCGTGATAGCAACCTTCAAACTTTATGATTTTATTTTTACTAGTATAAGCTCTTGCAAGTCTAATTGCACTCATTGTAGCCTCTGTGCCGGAATTTACCATTCGGACCATATCAGTATTGGTAGACTCTGTAAATAATTGTGCCATCTCCACTTCAATCTTTGTGGGCAGACCAAAAGTTATGCCTTCTTCGATATAATTGTGTATATTTTTTCTAGTTTCTTTGGGATTGTGTCCAAGTATTAATGGACCCCAAGAATTTACAAAATCTATATATTTTTTGCCTTCAGTGTCATATACATAAGGACCATCTCCGCGCGTGATAAAGATTGGATCCATCTCAACGCTTTTAAAAGCCCTAACTGGTGAATTTACACCCCCAGGAATTACTTTCTTTGCTTGTTCATATAGATTCAATATTTTCCCTCCTTAATCCATTTAGCCATTTGCTTTGCATGGTACGAGATAATTAGATCAGCGCCGGCTCTCTTTATTGATATAAGTTTTTCATAGATAATCGATTCATCTAGCAGTCCGGCTTTGATAGCATTTGTGACCATAGAATATTCTCCACTAACATTATAAGCTACAATATGAGTGTTGAAATTATATTTAGCCTCTTTTATAATGTCTAGATACGATAGAGCAGGCTTTATAATAATGAAATCTGCGCCTTCTTCTAAGTCTAATTCAATTTCTCGCATTGCCTCTTGACCATTATGAAAATCCATTTGATAAGATAATCTATCTCCAAATTGCGGTGCAGATTCTGCAGCATCTCTAAATGGACCATAATAGCTACTGGCATATTTGGCGCTATATGACATGATAGGCGTATATTTAAAACCATTTTCATCTAATGCTTTTCTAATTTTTTCAACACGCAAGTCCATCATATCTGACGGAGCAATAATATCTGCACCCATCTTTGCATGAGATACAGAAATCTTTGCAAGATATTCTAAAGTCTCATCATTTAAAACATTGCCATTTTCATCTACGATGCCACAATGGCCATGATCAGTATATTCACACATGCATACATCGGTTATTACTAAGATTTCATCTGTAATAGATTTAATTTTTTTAATTCCTCTTTGAATTATACCATCATCTGCATAGGCAGAACTTCCACAAGAATCTTTCGAAGCTGGAACTCCAAATAAGAGTACTGCCTTAATGCCTAAATCTACTAATTCTAAAATTTCTTCTTCCAATTTATCTAATGAAAAATGGTATATGCCAGGCATAGATTTAATTTCTCTCTTTATATTTTCACCCTCGACTAAAAATAAAGGATATATAAATTCAGATACATTAAGTCTTGTCTCTTTTAACATTTCTCTAATCACTTTATTCTGTCTCAATCTTCGCATTCGCAATTTTAACATCCTCCTTAATACATTTGACCATAGACTCGATTGTGGCTTCATCACTTTGGCGATAAAGTTTTAGACCTTGCTTTTCAATCGCCATAGAAGTGATGGGACCAATTGAAATAATCTTTTTGTTTTCCAAATCAAAATCCTCATACAATTTTTTAAAATTTTTAACAGTTGAGGAAGAAGTAAACAAAATATAATCTATATTTTTTGGAAGTTCAGTTCTTTCAATTGGCACAATTGAAGTATATATGGAATGCTCGTGCAATTCTCCTAGATTTTTATATTCTTTTAAAAGTTTATCCCTACTCAATGCCGAGTGGGGGATCATAATCTTTGCAGCACTATTTGAAATATCTCTTTTTAGTTCTTCAATCAGATCTTCGCCAATATAATTTTCAGGTACAATATCGGCTTTTATACCGTATTTTGCAAGTGTTTTATAGCTGGCTTTACCGATAGTACAAATCGTCTTTGGTAAATCTCTTATATCATTATACTTTAAAAAATATTTCATAAAAATTTCAATACCGTTCACAGAATGAAATACTAGATGAGTAAAATTTAAATTCTTAAAATTTTTAATTTCATTTAAGAAGTTCTCATCTATGGTTTCTTTTATTTCAATTGCAGGCGCTTCAATTACATTTGCGCCCAATTCGCTAAGCTTCTTTGAAAGTTTAGATATCTGTGTTCTGGCTCTAGTAATTACAACATTTTTTCCAAATAGAGGTAGCTTTTCATAAAAGTTTAATCTATCTCTATATTTTATAACATCTCCAATCACTATTAATGCTGGAGTTTCAAAATTTAAATTCTTTATTTCGCTTGCAATATCTTTTACTGTCGACACTAAAACTCTTTGATTTGGATAGGCACCGTTTGAAATTACTGCTGCCAATTTATCTTTTGACATTCCGCCTAAAATCAATTCATTAGTTATGTTTTCAATATTGCCAAGCCCCATATAAAAAACTAATGTGCCGTCTAGTTTTGCATACTGTCTAAAATTTTCAGTTTCGCCCGCTTTGCGATGGCCCGTTATAAAGCTAACAGAAGTAGATGCATCGCGATGTGTAACTGGAATTCCTGCATACATTAGGGAAACTACGCCTGAAGTTAAGCCCGGAATAATTTCAAATTCGATACCGTTTTTTAATAAAATTTCGGCTTCTTCCGCTCCTCGTCCAAAAACATAGGGATCTCCACCTTTCAATCTGACAACATTTTTTCCGCTTTTTGCTTTTTCAACTATCAAATTATTGATTTCATCTTGAGTTAGATAGTGATCTTTCGCTTTTTTTCCGGCATAATAAGTTTCTTTTTCTAAAATATATGGCTTAATTAAATTTTCATTTAATAATCTATCATATATGATTACATCTGCCCATTGTAGCGATTCTTTAGCTTTGATAGTAATTAAATCTTCAGATCCGATGCCTGCACCTACAATTTTAACTTTGCCTTTTTGCATTTACATTCTCCTTTAGCCTCTTTGCTAAAATTCTGCCTAGCTCGATTCTATCTTTTAAATCACCCTTGATAAAATCTCTAATCAAGATATTTTTATCTGCATCGCCAAAGACTGCATTGATTATTATTTTTTCCCCGTCTACTTTTGCATAGACGCCAATTGGACTGTGACAATCGGCGTTTAATTCTGCTTGAAAAGCTCTCTCAGCCTCATATCTATAAGTCGTCATTGGATCAGATATGGAATCTAAAAGTTTTTTCATTTCCAAATCATCTTCTCTATACTGTATTGCCAATATTCCTTGGCAGGGCGCAGGTATAATCTCATCTGTAGAGAAATAATAATCTATTCTATGGCCATGATTTGCCCTCAATAAGCCGGCAGCTGCTAAGATAACGCCGCTTAGATTTTCAGTTTCAATTTTTTTCATGCGCGTTTCAATATTTCCTCTGATAGCTTTAGTTTCGACATTAGGCAATAAATTTTTCAATTGCATACTGCGGCGTAAAGAACCGGTGCCTAAAATTTTGTTTTCTAGATCTTTTAATGTTTGGATCTTTTTATTGCTGACTATTGCATCTCTAGGATCACTTTGCATCGGCGGGTTTGAAAATTTCAAACCTTCAGTTTTTTGAGATGGCATATCTTTCATAGAATGAACGGCCAAATCAATTTCTTCATTTAAGAGTGCCAATTCCAGTTCTTTGACGAACACACCTTTGTCTCCGATTTTATGAATAGGGCGGTCTAACATTTTGTCGCCTTTAGTCTTTATTATCTTTATTTCAATGTCTAGATTAGGATTTTTTTCTTTCAGTAGATCTCTAACACTTTCAGATTGTATTACTGCAAGATTGCTACCTCTAGATCCTATTATTATCTTCATTCAATTCCTCCAAATATCTATCTATATATTCAATATCCTTATAATAAAGTTTTTGGATAATTTTGGATATATTTTTTGATTCTTTCTTTACTAATTGTGCTCTCAATAAGAACAGTTTTTCTATCTTTTTAGTATCGAGCTTATCTAATAGAGCTTCTATTTCAGCTGCCACAATTTTTGTCAAAGTAGGGCTTTTGCCAGAAGTAGAAATTGATACTATAATATTAGATTTTTCGATTACTTTATTCATCAGAAAAGATGAATCTGATTTTACTGCACTATTTACATACATAATATTGGCGCTTTTTGCTTTTTCTTCTAATAGCTCATTTGCCTTTAAATCGTCAGTTGCAATAATTATATAATCATATTCATCTACTGAAATACTTTCATCAATATTCATTTTTATCAAATCTATTCTATCATTAAATTCTTCTTTTAAATCTAAAATAGTTTGCGTAAAAGATTTTGAAACAATATCAAATATAAATTCTGTATCTAAAAGTGTTTTTAATTTCCTTTCAGCTACTTTACCACCACCGGCAATTAAAACTTTTCTGTCTAAAGTGTCAATATTTATTGGATAATATCTCATTTTGAAAATACCTCATCTAAAATCTTCACGGCAATATTTTTATCTTCTGAATCTGGCATTCTCTTAACTGCTAAAATTGGTTCTCTCATAACTTTCTTTAAGGCACTGCGCACAATTTTATCTACCTTTTTCTTTTCATTGTGACTCATATCTGTTTTTCTGTAGATATAATTTAATGTATCATCGGCAATTTCATCACAACGTTCATTTGCAGATTTCATTATTGGATCAACTTTAGCTTCCATTTGCCAGTTTTGCAATTCAGAAATCTTTTCATCAATTTTTGGTAAATAAGAATCTATTTTTTCTAAACGCTCTTTTAGATTCTTATCTGAAATTGATTTTAGACTCTCAATATTATAAAGCTCTATACTATTTATATTTTCAATCTTAGGATCTATATCTCTAGGTAAACTTAAATCCATAATATATAAGGGATCTGTTCTAGAAGAGAGATCTTCATACTTTAAAATTGTATGAGGAGAGCCTGTTGCCGAAATTATAATATCCATATTTTCAATTGCCAAAATCATTTTTTCAAATGGAATAATTTCGATATATGGAAATTCTTTTTTCATCTTCAATGAATTATTATAAGTTCTATTGCAGACAAATATATTGGCATCTCTATCTTTTAGACTCTTCAAAGCAAGCTTTCCCATTTCGCCCAAGCCAATAATCATTATATTCTTATTTGCAAGATCCATTTTGCTCTCTAACTTTTTAACACCTATATAGGCTATAGATATAGGATTTTCGCTCACGGCTGTTTCTGCTTTTAATTGCTTAGCAAAAGTTATGGCTTCTCTAAACAATTTATTTAAAAACTTTTTGCTGCCGCCAATTTCCATAGCAGTCATATGCGCTTCGACAATCTGTCCAAGAATTTGATCTTCGCCAATGACTACACTATTATATCCTATTGCAACTTCGAATAAATGTCTAATTGCCAAATCGCCATATTTAATATTTAAGGCCGATATAGGTATATCGATTTTAAAATAATCGCATAAATAATTCTTTACCTTTTCAATATCATTTTTATAATCTTCTGATAAAAAATATATTTCTGAACGATTGCATGTAGATAGAATTAATATTTCTTTTAAAGTATCGCTTTGTAAAGCGTCAGAAACTTCGATTATATCGGTTTCTTTAAAATGCAACTTTTCTATTAAATCTATAGATGCAAGTTCTTGATTAACTCCTATTATACAGAATTTCATTAATTTCTCCCCATTTATATTTATTCACTTTTATATTATACCTTTATATAGAGAGTATTTAAAGGTATAAGCTTAATATTAAAATTTTTATTTCATAATTTGAAGTTAAAACCATAAATTTTAATAAAGACTTTAAAATTTCATTAAAATATGCTACAATAATGTTTCGAAATTAATTGAATTATCTTGATTTTAATGGTAAAATCAATTTGTTAAGAACGAGATAGGAGGTTTATAAGGATGTTAACATTTGTTTCAGTACTAGTAGTTATCTCCAGCGTAGCTTTAATTGCGGCTGTAATGATGCAAGAGAGCGCTGATGGCTCTATGGATGCATTGACAGGCGGTTCCAGCGAATCATATTTTGGCAAAAATACCGTTAAGACAAAAGACGCAATGCTGGATAAAATAGTGATCATTGCTGCAATAGTATTTATGGTATCACTTATTATATTGGCTAAATTTTAGTTAGGAGGACGAAATGGAAGAAATTTTAATCTGGCTAGCACCAGTTTCAGGTGTGTTAGCCCTATTATTTGCTGCATATAAGGCAAAATATGTAGCATCACTTGACGCCGGAAATGAAAGAATGAGAGAAATCTCAATGCACATTTCCGATGGAGCGATGGCATTTTTGAAAAGAGAATATAATTCAATCGCTATATTTATGGTGGTAATGGGAATTGTACTCGGAATTGCAAATGGAGCTAATGGAATAAAAGTTGTTATCAACTTTTTAATAGGAGGAATTTTCTCAATTATCGCAGGTTATGTAGGAATGAAAGTGGCAACTAAAGCCAATGTTAGAACTGCTAATATGGCTATGCAATCAGGCATGGGAAAAGCATTAGATGTTGCATTTTCTGGCGGTGCTGTAATGGGCATGGGCGTAGTTGGATTGGGAATATTAGGAATAAGCTGCTCATATTTTATATTTAAAGACCCAGCAATTATAACTGGTTTTTCATTAGGAGCATCTTCAATTGCATTATTCTCAAGAGTAGGTGGAGGTATATATACCAAAGCTGCAGACGTAGGCGCTGACTTAGTTGGTAAAGTTGAAGCTGGAATTCCTGAAGATGACCCAAGAAACCCAGCAGTTATAGCAGACAATGTTGGAGACAATGTCGGTGACGTAGCTGGTATGGGAGCAGATTTATTCGAATCTTATGTGGGCGCTTTATTATCGGGAATCACTCTAGGAGCTTTGGCATATCAAGCTTCAGGTGTAGGATTTGCTCTTACACTTGCAGCAGTTGGAGTTTTAGCTTCAATTATAGGTGTATTCTTCGTAAAAGGAGACAAAGATCCTCAAAAAGCATTAAATAATGGAACAATATCAGCATCAGTCATTACAATACTTGTGTCTGCATTACTTAGCAAAATGTACTTCGATAATTTTAGACCATTTATCGCAGTATTTGCAGGCGTATTAGTAGGACTGATAATTTCTAAAATAACTGAATACTATACTTCAGCTGATTACAAACCTGTTAAAAAGATTTCATTCGAATCTCAAACAGGAGCTTCTACAAATATTATTTCAGGCCTAAGCGTAGGTATGATGTCTACAGCAGGACCTGCAATTGTTATTGCTGTGGGAATTTTGGTGGCATATATTGGAGCTGGCGGAAACGAATCTGCAGCTCATGGTCTATATGGAATCGCAATAGCGGCAATTGGAATGTTAGCAACTGCAGGAATGACGATTGCAGTTGACGCATATGGCCCAATAGCTGACAATGCTGGCGGAATTGCTGAAATGTGCGAACTTCCAGAAAATGTAAGAGAAATAACTGACTCCCTAGATGCAGTAGGCAATACTACAGCAGCAATAGGTAAAGGATTTGCAATTGGTTCAGCTGCATTAACAGCTCTATCACTATTTGCATCCTATATACAAACTGTTCAGCTTACATCTATTGATGTGAGTAAGCCTTTAGTTATTTCAGGAATGCTTATCGGTGGCATGCTTCCATTTGCATTTTCGGCTCTAACTATGGATGCTGTTGGTAAGGCAGCTTCCTCAATGATTGACGAAGTTAGAAGACAATTTAGAGAAATGCCAGGAATTATGGAAGGAACAGAAACTCCTGATTATAAAACATGCGTAGACATTTCAACTGCGGCGGCATTAAAAGAAATGATTGTGCCAGGCGTGATTGCTGTTGTATCGCCAATTTTAGTAGGTATTATACTTGGAACTGAAGCTTTGGGCGGTTTACTAGCTGGTGCTTTAGTAACAGGTGTATTGATGGCAATATTTATGTCAAACGCTGGTGGAGCATGGGACAATGCAAAGAAATTTATTGAAGGTGGAGAATTTGGCGGAAAAGGCTCTGCGGCACATTCAGCTGCAGTAACTGGAGACACCGTAGGTGACCCATTTAAAGATACATCTGGACCTTCACTAAACATCCTTATTAAACTTATGACCATAGTAGCATTAGTTTTTGCACCACTGTTTTTAAAATTCGGCGGTTTCTTCTAGAACTGAATTGAAAACCTCGGCGAGTCCGAGGTTTTTTACTGTCTATTAAATGGGATATTAAAAATATAATTTTTAGATAAACTATGTTAAAATATGTTATAATAGGTAAGATGATGGTGATTAAATGCAAATAATTATTGATGATAATTTAATAAATTATTATGAATCTTTAAATGGAAAAGAAAATTTTATAATCTTACACGGATGGGGCGCAATGATTCAGACTGTTATGCCTATTATTAATCATTTAAAAAACATTGGCAATGTCTATGCATTAGATTTGCCCGGCTTTGGAAAATCTTCCGAACCAAAAGAAGTCTGGGATTCTTATAAATATGCTGAAATTGTCGAGAAGTTTATTGCCAAAAAGAAAATAGATAATCCTATATTGATAGGCCATTCTTTTGGTGGAAAAATCTGTGCCATAATGGCGTCTTCGCCACAAAATAATGTGAAAAAATTGGTCTTAATAGATGCTTCGGGCATAAAACCAAAAAGAAAACTAGACTATTATATTAAGGTCTATACATTTAAATTGATGAAAAAATTCTACACACTTTTTAACAGAGATAAAAAGTCTTTAGACAATTTCTACAAAAAATATGGCTCAGACGATTACAAAGCAGCCGATGGCATCATGAGAAAAATATTGGTGGGCGTTGTAAATGAAGACATAAAACCCATATTAAAAGATATTAAAGCAAAGACTCTTATCTTTTGGGGTTCTGATGACGATGCGACTCCTCTATATATGGCAGATGAATTTCATGTTGGAATAAAAAACAGTATACTTAAGATCGTTGATGGAGGGCATTATTCATATTTGGACCATCCAAATAAATTCAGAGAAACATTAGACAGTTTTTTAGACATGGAGGAATAGATGTTTATTATTGCAATTGTTGCAGCAATTATAGAAATGCTGATTTTAAAATCGCGAAGTTTAGAAAGCTTACATATTTTACAATTGGAAGCTTATGAAAATTTGCGCTATAAAAGATGGCTAGATGGAAATAGAGAATTGATTATGAGCTTTGACAAAAAGATACCTGATGACAAATCTCCGCTAGTTATGACAGACAGGGCAAAGAGACTTTATAAAACCCATATTGTAACTACGATGGCGATAGTATTTATCTTGTCCTTTCTCTTTAGCTTGATTATCAAAAACCTTATAATTAATGTTATAATAGCCGCATTAATTATTTTTGCTATATATTATTTTATACCGTATATTATGCTTTTGTCTAATACGATAAATAAACCGTATGAAAACAAAATAAATATGGGCTTTTATAATCAGGCCAAATCAAAAATTAAATCTTTACAAGGAGAAGGCCTCAATGTAATTGGAATAACAGGCTCTTTTGGAAAGACTAGCACAAAATTTATTTGTTCGCAAATACTTGAAGAAAAGTTTAATGTTTTAAATACTCCTTCTTCTTTTAATACTCCTATGGGTCTTTCTAAAATTATTAATAATGATCTGAATACTGAAAATGAAGTATTTGTTGCGGAACTAGGTGCTGACAAAATTGGTGAAATAGATGAAGTCGCCAAATTAGTTCAACCTCATATTGGAATTATAACTGGAATCGGCCCTGCTCATTTACAGAGTTTCAAATCTATAGACAATATAATAAAGACTAAATATGAATTGATAGAAGCATTGCCTCCCGACGGAATTGCCATATTTAATTATGATAATGAATATATTAAAAGAATGGCAGATAAGACTTTCAAAGAAAAAGTTTTGTATGGAATGAATGATACTGAAAAATTAGATATATATGCAAAAGATATTGAAGTTGGTGAATTTGGTTCGAAATTTACTTTAGTCACAAAGAATGGTTCAATAGATTGCCAAACTAAGCTATTAGGCAAACATAATATATCTAATCTATTAGGTGCAGCTGCTGCAGCTTTGAAGCTAGGAATGAGCTTAGAAGAAATAAAAAATGGTATAAAAAAGACGGAACCGATAGACCATAGATTAAGTCTTATGAGACCTGATAATGGACTTATAATAATAGATGATACATTTAATTCTAATCCAGTAGGCTTCAGAGCAGCTTTAGAAGTTTTAAATAGCTTTAAAGATGGACAAAAAATCATTATAACACCAGGCATGGTAGAACTGGGAGATAAAGAAGCAGAAGAAAACTTTTTGCTCGGAGGAGAAATATCTAGAGTTTGCGACTATGCAATTTTAGTTGGAATAAAAAAGACAGAGCCAATTTACAATGGCTTAATTGAAAATAAATTTAATAAGAATAAGATTTTTAGGGCAAAAAATCTAGACGAAGGCGTGGCGTTTTTAAATAAGATTGTAAAAGCAGGTGATGTGGTTCTTTTCGAAAACGACCTGCCAGATAATTATACGGAGGGATAAAATGAAAAACATTGCTGTAATTTTAGGTGGAAGAAGTGTTGAGCATGATGTTAGCATAATTACCGGTATGCAGATTGTTGAAAATATGGATAGAACAAAGTATAATCCGATTGCTATCTATATTGACAAAGAGGGCAATTGGTATACTTCAGATGAGCTTTTAAATATTGAAAGCTATAAAAATAAAGATAAGAGTTCTTACAAAAGAATATATTTAAACCCTCAATATAATGACAGATTTATATATGTAAAAGAGAAAAAAGAAGTAAGTGGCGGCTTATTTAAAGCTCCGACAATTTGCGAAGAACTGGTTCCTTATAAAAGAATCGACTGTGCAGTATTGGCTCTTCATGGCACAAATGGAGAAGATGGAAGCGTGCAGGGGCTATTAGAAACATTGGGCATACCTTATTCTGGTCCAGGAATTTTAGGATCTGCAAGCGGAATGGATAAAATTTTGATGAAAGATGTTTATAATCATTATAAAATCCCAACAGTCGAATATAAATGGTTTTATAGAAGCTCATGGAAAGATGCAAATGAAAAGATAATTTCTGGAATTGAAGAATCATTTGACTATCCAGTATTTGTAAAGCCTGCAAATTTGGGCTCAAGCATTGGAATTACAAAAGCTAATAATCGGGAAGAATTGATCAATGCCGTCGAAGTTGCAATGTTTTATGATAGAAAAATTATAATCGAAAGAGCTATAACTAATGGAAGAGAAATAAATTGCGCCGTACTTGGCTTTGAAGACAATCTAGAAACTTCACTTTTGGAAGAGCCCGTAGGCTGGGAAGATTTGCTCACATTTGATGAAAAATATCTTACGAAAGGCTCTGGCCATGAAGGCGATGAAATGCACAATAGAATTATTCCTGCACAAGTTGACGAAAAAATCCAAAAGGAAATTGAAAGACTTGCAAAAATGGCATTTAATGTACTAGACTGCGCAGGCACAGCTAGAATTGATTTTTTACTAGATGAAGATGAAAATATCTATGTAAATGAAATAAATACATTGCCTGGCTCAATGGGCTTTTATCTATGGGAAAAAAAGGGCATTGAATTTAAAGAATTGATCGATAGATTGATAGAAATTGCAGAACAAAGACAGCTTGATAAAGACAAGAGTATGTTCACATTCGATTCTAATTTGCTAAATAAAACTAGCTACGGGGCAAAAACTGGCAAATAAATATTAAGAAATTACTAAATTTGTTAATAAATATCTAAATATATGTTCCAAGCTCATTTTTTGGGTATAATATACTTAACAAAATGAAGGAGGTTTCAAAATTGAAAAAGAAAATACTTAGCTTAACATTAGCAATAGTGATGACACTAGGTATGGCAGTAAGTGCATTGGCAGATTTTTCAGACACTTCTGAGCATTGGGCAAAATCTAATATCGATTGGGCAATCTCCCAAGGCTTAGTTAGAGGCGATGGAGATGGTAAATTTAGACCAAATGATCCAATCTCTAAAGTAGAATTTTATGCGATAATTAACAGATTTATTGGAGCAGAAAAAGAAGCAAACGTACCATTTAATGATATCAAAGCTACTGATTGGTATTATAAAGATGTGGCCAAAGCTATAGGAGCAGGCTATATAAGCGGAACTCCAAAAGAAGCATTGATTCCAAAAGATTATATAAAAAGAGGAAATGCCTTTAGAATCTTGGCGCATGTATATAATATAAACCATGATGTAGAATATGCTAATAGCTTCAAAGATGCAAATCAAACTACAAGATTAGAAAATGGAGCAATAGGAGGGCTTGCAAAAGCTGGGATTATTTCAGGCTATGAAGATAATACGATAAGACCTATGGCAACAATTTCTAGAGCTGAACTTTGCAAGATTTTAAATATTGCAAATGACAAACTTGGCAAGGCAAATGTAAATAGAAAACCTGTAAATGTGCCTAAAAAAGATATAGTTACAAAACCTGATGGAACAACTAGCTCATTGGCTTATTATAAGGGCAAGTATTATACAATGGAAGAACTTCAAAGAGTGTTGCACAGAGATTATAGTGAATATTACTCAGGAAATATTCCATTGAAATATGGAGATAGAACTGTAAAATTTGTCGTAACAGATAAATATGGTAAAGAAATTTCGAGCCCTACAATTAGAATTAGTAGCTTTTATTCAAGCTATGCAAATTTGAATTCTAATACAGTGAATCTAACCGATGGTAATTACTATTTTGAAATTTCAAAACCTGGATTTGAAAGGTTTACAGGTACATTTGATATCAGAGGCAAAGATAGAGAAATTAAAGTTGTATTGCTTCCAACTGGCTCTAGATATGATGATTATAATTGCGAATATTACGGTGGCTGCGAATATGGACCAGACCATGTGAAAGTCATATATGTAGATAATTATGGAAATGAAATTGCTTCTCCTGATTATAGAAGAGGCTATCATGGCTCTACAATTACCGTGTATTCAAAATTTATCCCGGGCTATCGTCTAGTCTCGAAAGATGGAGTTAAACAATATATCTATAGAAACAGCGATAATACTGTTAAATTTGAATATGTAAGAGATCCTAACTACACAATCCCTGATTCATGGAATGGCTATCCACCATATTGGTACAATCCGGATGAATACTGGGGAGATAACAAAATAAATTATGAAGTGAAAATGTCGGGAACTACTTCAAAAGATTTAGAACGTCAACTAAATCAATTATTCCCACATATTACTTTTGTAGACATCTCATCAAATACACCTACTGTTTACAGTCCGATAAAATATATTCATGGATATTATAGCGGATATTCATGTGACCATGGTTATTGTGGCTGGAATCAATCGATTCCCGTCATTGTTAGAGTAATAAAATAAGTTTTTACCGATTCCTAAATTCTAAATTTAGGGATCGGTTTTTTATTTGTAATATTATAAAAAATTTGGTATTATATAAATTAATACGGAGAAAAAGATGCAAGAAAAAAATAATACCATAGAAACTAAAACATATTACTCTAAGCAGAAGAAAATGCAAAATAATTTTTCAAAAGCATCAAATATATCTTTAATATTATGGTGCGGGTTTCAAATAATATTTAATCTGATTCCAATAATTGATCCAATAAGTTTTAGAGCATTGCACACTGCATTATTGATTATGTTTGCACTAATTTTTATAAATAATGAGTCTAAATTAAATTATAGATTTATATTCTCGTCCTTAAGCACAGTACCCTTTATATATTTTATAATAAAATATCCCAAAATAGTATTAAAAGGCGGCGTTTTGTCTACTTTTGATATTTTAATAGCTTCAATCTGTATTTTATTATTGCTATTAGTAGCGTTTTGGAATAATCGCAATATGTTTTATATTGCATTAATATTTTTATTATATATTATATTTGGAAAATTTATTCCCATGCCTTTGGGTCACAATGGATTTTCAATATACAGAATTTTAAAGCATTTAGTTTGGGGCAGCCAAGGCATATTTGGAATTGGAGCATCTGTAAGCTCAAGCTATATATTTTTATTTATTCTCTTTGGCAGCTTTTTAAAACATTCAGGTTTTAGCGATTTGATTAACGATATATCAATATCGGCATTTGGCAATAGCCCCGGAGCACCGGCTAAAGTATCCATATTGGCATCGGCTTTTATGGGCATGATAAATGGAAGTGCAGTTGCAAATGTCAGCACTACGGGGACAATAACTATACCGCTTATGAAAAAAGCTGGATATGATAAAGAATATGCTTGTGCAGTCGAGGCAGTTGCATCTACGGGAGGGCAATTTTGCCCACCGATAATGGGAGCGGTTGGATTTATTATGGCTGAATTTTTAGGCATATCTTATTTAAAAGTAATGTTAGCTGCCATAATTCCTGCATTTTTATTTTACTTTAGTCTAATGGTTGCCGTTCACTTAGAGGCGCAGAAGAAAAATTTAAATAATAAAATATATAATAGGCAGAATATTTCATCCATATTGAAAGATAGAGGCCATCTTTTATTGCCTGTAATAATAATGATTGGTATTATAATAAAAGGATATTCTCCTATATATGCGGCTATATTTGGAATCATTGCCACTATTTTGTCTTCTTATTTAAAAAAAGAAACTGCAATGACTAAAAGCACAATTATTGAGGCCATAATTGAAGGTTCCAAAGCTGCAATCAAAGTGGGCATTCCATGTATTATGATAGGTATAATAATTGGAGTCGTATCTTTAAGTTCTTTGGGATTGAATTTTGGAAATTTTATATTAAATAATGCCAAAAATTTAAATATTTTTGTGGTAGGCTTTCTAGTAATGATTATGAGTACGATTTTGGGAATGGGTGTGCCTGGCGTTGCGGCTTATGTAATAGTTAGTGCAGTCGCAGTACCAATTTTGATAAGAAGTGGAGCAAATGAGCTAAGCGTGCATATGTTTTGTCTCATATATGCCTGTTTGTCGAATATAACTCCGCCTGTGGCAATTAGTTCATACATGGCAGCAGGTATCGGCGGGGCAGATGAAAATTTAACATCATTAAAAGCAGTCAAACTTGGTCTTGTGGGTTTTATTATTCCATTTTTCTTTTTAAAAACTCCGCAACTATTGATTGGAGCCGTGCCAAATATTAGTATTTTAGAAAGTTCTAGAATAATAATTATGGCAATAATCGGTGTATATGCATTGACAATTTCAATTTCAGGCTTTTTAAAAACAAAACTATCGTATATAATTAGAATAATGCTATTTTTGATTGGCTGTTTAATGATTGAAAGCTCAGTAATTACTGATATTATCGGATTAATAGCATTTATATTAATTTTTATATATCATATTAAATTAAAAAATATCTCAAATGAGAATCAAAAGGTGAATTATGAATAAAAAACGAATTATAATATTGGCAGTTTTAATATTGATTTTGACAGCTTGTAAGGCTGAAGATAAGGCGAATATAAATATGCCAACTGCGGCGACGACTGGAGCATTATATCCTTTGGGTTCAGCTCTTGCAAATCTATGGAATCAAAATATTGAAAATATAAATGTATCGGCTCAAGCTTCTGACGGAGGTATTGATAATTTGAATCTACTTAGCATTGGGGAAGCTCAAGTGAGTATGGCAGTAATTTCGAATGTTAGAGATTCTTATTTAGGACTTGGTAAATTTGAGAACAATAAAAATCCTGACTTGAGAATTATAGCAGGTCTTTATTTAAATCCAAATCAAGTCGTAGTTTCAAAGACACAGAATATAAATAGTCTTTCAGATTTAAAAGACAAGCGCTTCGTCTCAGGAGCGCCTGGCTCAACAACTGAAGAAGAAGCTGGAATTCATTTAAAGGCTAGTGGTTTAAACTATCCCGAAGATTTAAAAATTCAAAATGTCGGCTTTACCGAAGCAGTGGATCTTATGCGAAATAAAATGGCTGATGGATGTTGGATAATGGCGGGCATTCCCAATTCTGCAGTCGAACAATTGCTTATGACTACAGATTCTAAATTGATATCTATTGAAGACGATATTTTTGAAAAATTGAAAGCCGAGTATCCGTTTTATATAAGATATGAAATTCCGGCAAATACTTATGAAAAACAAAGCGAAACAATCTATACAACTGCAATAAAAATGGTCATGTTTACAGATAAGAATTTAGATGAATCTATTGTCTATGAAATGACTAAAGTATTTTGGGAAAACTTAGATGAGCTTTCAAAGACTAATAAAATGCTAAAAGATTTAGATATTAATACGACACTAAAAGATTTGGCAGATATTCCAATTCATGACGGCGCAATGAAATATTACAAAGAGATGGGTCTAAAATAGGAGGAAGAAATGAGTGATAAAGTAAATAATAGCAAATATAATATGGATATCTTGGGTGACAAGACTTATGATGATTTGCAAAATATAGCAAAATTATTGGGACTTAGAGTCGAAAAAGATGCATCTAAATCTGATTTAATCGAAATTATTTCAGCGAAAAACATTAATTCAGACATAAAAAAAGGTGATATCAAAGATTATAATAACGAAGATTTAAATCAAATGACAGTTATTAGAATGAGAGAAGTCGCCAAAGAATTGGGCATAAATTCTGCATATAAATATAAAAAAGATGAATTGAAAGAAAAAATATTAGAAAAGTTAAATTCAAAAGAAGACTCAATAGATTTGAAGAGCTTAAAGCTCACTAAATTGAGAGAAATGGCCGAAAAGCTTGGAATTGATAAACCTTATCTATATAAGAAAGACGAATTAATCGATAGCATAAAAAAGAAACAGATATTAACTGCTGACGAAGATCATTTTGATGATAATTATACTAAAGATTATGATATCGTAGATGAAGACGATGAAATAGACAAAAAAGAAGATTCCAAAGAAAGCATAACTGCAGCCGAATTGGAAGGCATAAATATGGAGGATCTTTCAGATAATACGACCAGTATTTTAGAAAGTATGGAGGATTTCAATTATGTCAGCGGCATCTTAGAAGTATTACAAGATGGCTATGGTTTTTTAAGACGTGAAAATTATATGCCAAGCGTTGGAGATGTCTATCTATCGCCTTCACAAATTAGAAGATTTAGATTAAAGACGGGCGATAAAGTTGTGGGAGTTGTGAAACCACCGACAGAAACAGAAAAATTTAATGCGATTTTATATATTCGTTCTGTAAATGGTTATAGTCCCGATACTGCCACTACTAGACATAATTTTGATAATCTCACCCCAATCTATCCTAAAGAGAGAATAAATCTTGCTACAAACAAATCTACTCTCGCAACTAGACTCATAGATTTGGTTGCACCTTTGGGAAAAGGCCAAAGAGGTCTTATAGTATCGCAGCCTAAATCAGGAAAAACTACATTATTAAAGATGATTGCAAAGGCGATTGAAGAAAATCATCCCGATATGGAACTTATAATCCTATTAATAGATGAGCGTCCAGAAGAAGTCACTGATATGCAAAGAAGCGTCAGAGGAGATGTCGTTTATTCTACATTCGATGAGCAACCAAAAAATCATACGAAGGCAGCAGAAATGGTATTAGAACGCGCTAAGAGGCTTGCAGAACATGGAAAAGATGTAGTAATATTATTAGATTCAATAACTAGGCTTGCAAGAGCTTATAATCTCGTCATTCCTCCATCGGGCAGAACTTTGTCTGGAGGTTTAGATCCGCTTTCAATGTATAAGCCTAAAAGATTTTTTGGTGCCGCCAGAAATATAGAAGAAGGTGGAAGTATTACAATTTTAGCAACTGCACTTGTCGAAACAGGTTCTCGCATGGATGATATTATATACGAAGAATTTAAAGGCACAGGCAATATGGAAATTCATCTAGATAGAAAACTTTCCGAAAGAAGAATTTTCCCGGCTATCGACATTTACAAATCAGGCACTAGGAAAGAAGAATTATTGTTAACTAAAGAAGAATTGAGTATTATGATGGAAACTAGAAGGGCAATGTCTGAACTGTCTACTCAAGATGTAACTGAATTCATATTAGATGCCATGCTTAAAACTGATAATAATCGAGAATTTTTAAATAGAATTAAGCGTTCAGGTTTTTTGAAATATATAGATTAAAAAAGTGTTGAAGTCGTCATTTAATTATGATATACTTGTGTAGTTAATGGGATAATGATGATTTAAATATAAGAGGTGAAAACGATGAAAAAAGACTTACAACCTAACTACAAAGAAGCAAAGGTCGTTTGTGCATGCGGCAATACTTTTACAGTAGGTAGTACTAAGGATACACTAAACGTTGAAGTTTGCTCCGAATGTCATCCGTTCTTTACAGGTAAGCAAAAATTTGCTGAAAGAGGCGGACAAGTTGAGAAATTTAACAAAAGATATAATCGCAAAAATAACGGTTAGTGGAAACACTAACCTTATTTTATATCGGGAGGTTTAATTGAAAGAAACAAAAAAGACAACAATTGGAGGTCAAGCATTGCTCGAAGGGATTTTGATGAGAGGCCCTTCAAAGCTTTCTATTGCGGTGAGAGATAAAAATGGGGAAATCATCTTAAAAAATACTCCATTTGAGCCAATTACAAAGAAATATAAAATTTTAGGACTTCCGATTATAAGAGGTGCAGTTGCACTAATAGAGGCATTGACTATTGGGATCGATGCACTTATGTATTCGGCAGAATTTATAGACGATGAAGAAGAAAGCGAACAAACCGATTCCAAATGGGGAAATTTTCTAACTATACTTTTTTCAATAGCTATTGCGATCGTGTTATTTATGATAATACCAAATCTTATAGCCGGTGTAACTACAAAATATATTAATAGCCCTATTATTTTAAATTTGATTGAAGGCATTATAAGACTTACAATTTTTGCCATCTATCTTTACTATATTTCAAAGCTAGAAGAGATAAATAGGACTTTTGAATACCATGGTGCAGAACATAAATCTATACATTGCTATGAAAACTATTTAGATTTAACCGTAGAAAATGTGAAAAAATTTCCAATTATGCATAAAAGATGCGGAACTAGTTTTCTATTTATGGTCATGATAATAAGTATTGTGATATTATCGTTTTTTGGTTGGCCAAATCCCTTCATGAGAATTATTACTCGTATAATAATGTTCCCAATAATTGCCGGGGTATCTTATGAAGTAAATAGATTTATAGGCAAAAGAGATAGTAAACTTTGCAATATATTGGCTTATCCAGGACTTTTAATCCAAAAATACGTAACTGTCAAAGAGCCTCATGATGATCAGATTGAAGTTGCAATCGCTGCATTAAAAGAGGTTTTACCAACGGACGGTGAAGATGACAATTGGTAATATCTGAATTGCTAAATAAAGGCAACGATTTATTAAATAGAGCCGATATAGAAAATCATAAAAATGAAGTAAAGTTAATACTATGTAAATTATTGGATAAGGATCAATCTTTTATACACAGTTATCCAGATTATGAACTTGATAAAGAGATTGAATCTAAATTTTTTGATATAATTAATAAGAGAGTAAAGGCTTATCCATTACAATATATATTTGGCGAATTAGATTTTTACAATTTAAAATTAAAAGTCTCAGAATCTGTATTAATTCCCAGAAAAGAGACAGAGATTTTAATTGAAAAAATTATAGATATTGCAAAAGAATTTGAGGAGCCAAAGATATTGGATATGGCGACAGGAAGCGGAGCCATTGCGATAACTTTGGCTTATAATATTTTAAATTCTAAAATAAAAGCTTTAGATATATCTGAAGATGCATTGAATATTGCTCGTATAAATAAAGAAAATTATAAATTGAACAATCTAGAATTGTTTAAAAGCGATCTATTCGAAAATGTAAATGAAAGATTTGATATAATAGTTTCAAATCCACCATATATTAAGACTTCGGATATAAAAGATCTACAAAGAGAAATTCAGTATGAACCCAAAATTGCACTTGATGGCGGAACAGACGGACTTAAATTTTATAAAATTATAATAAGCAAGGCGTATAAATATTTAAACAGTGGTGGGTATCTTGCGTTTGAAATCGGCTCTGATCAGGCTAAATTAATAGATTCATTATTAAATGATTATGGATATACTGATATAAAAGTGATTAAAGACTATGCTGGCCACGATAGAATTATTATTGCCAAAGTTTCAGGAGGAGAGATTTAAAATGTATGATAATCTTTCAATATTTGAAAAGAGATATGAAGAACTTGAAAAATTGATGGCTGATCCAGAAGTGACTTCAGATGGGAAAAAATTTCAAGAATTAGCAATCGAACATGCAGAATTGACAGACATTGTCAATGCTTATCGTAAATATACAGAAACTTCAAAGAATCTAAACGATTCGAAAGAAATGTTAAATGACAAACTAGATGACGATATGCGAGAATTGGTCAAAGAAGAAGTCAAGGAATTGGAAGAAGAGTTAAACGATTTAGACCAAGAAATTAGACAATTATTAGTACCGAAAGACAAAAATGACGATAAAAACGTAATTGTTGAAATTAGAGCAGGTGCTGGAGGCGATGAAGCAGCACTATTTGCTGGTGTGCTCTTTAGACAGTATTTGAGATATGCCGAGAGAAATAATTGGAAAACTGAAATTTTGAACACTAATGAAATTGGAATTGGTGGTTACAAAGAAGTTATTTTCATGATTAGAGGAAAGGGAGCATATTCAAGACTGAAATTTGAATCTGGAGTTCACAGAGTTCAAAGAGTTCCCGAGACAGAAGCATCTGGCAGAATCCACACATCTACGGCAACTGTTGCCGTATTGCCAGAAGTAGATGAAGTTGAAGTTGAGATAAATCCACAAGATATAAGAATTGATGTATTTAGATCTTCAGGTCATGGCGGTCAATCTGTAAATACTACTGACTCTGCAGTCAGAATTACTCATTTGCCTTCAGGGCTTGTTGTCAGTTGTCAAGATGAAAAAAGCCAGTTAAAAAACAAAGAAAAGGCTATGAAAATCTTAGTTTCAAAAATCTACGAAATGGAACAAGAAAAACAAAATGCAGAACTTTCAGAAGAAAAAAGAGCCCAAGTTGGAACTGGAGATAGATCTGAAAGGATCAGAACTTATAATTTTCCACAAGGCAGAATTACTGATCACAGGATAAATTTGACTTTATATAAATTGAATGATTTTGTCGATGGCGATTTAGATGAGATGATAGACGCTTTGATTCAAGAAGATAGAACTTTGAAAATGGAAGCTGCACATCTTAAAGAATGAATTAATAGTTCATTAAGTACTTATACTTAATGAGCTTTTTATTTATTATTTTAAATCTTTATGATAAAATGAACTTGAGGTGCATTATGATAATATTAAGCATTGTCTTGGGTATACTTTTAGGACTTGCCCGAGGCGGAAAATTGTCTAATATTAATAAATTAAAAGTAAATTATTTTTTAGTTTTGATTATTGCTGTTATAGCTAATGTGATACTGTTATTTATTTCAACAAAATTTAATAATAGTATATCTAAATTAATATTCGACAATTTCGGTTATATAAATATAATCACATTTATAATAATAATTGCTGTATTATCGGCTAATAGAGAGATTAAATACTCTAGTTTAATTTTGTCTGGTTTTATATTAAACTTTTTACCAATATTTTTTTCAAAAGGAAAGATGCCTGTAAGTGCTAAAGCTATTATAAAGGCTAAAGATTTAGACAGTTTAATACTCCTAAATGAGGGCAGAATAGCTACTCATACTATTATGACTAATGAAACGAAATTCAAAATATTTGCTGATACAATTGCAATTAAAACTTTTCATTTTGTGATAAGTGCAGGAGATATTCTTATTGGAATTGGTTTAATATTACTTATCAGTCATTTGATGGTTGGAGAAAGAACATGAAACGTAGTTTTTTAAAATACCTTGTTACGAGTTTATTAGTTTTTTTAGTAATCTTTTCATTTTTATTTAGCAGAGGTTATTTTGATCCATTAATTAAAGTTTATGCAAATAAATTGGAAAGTACAGATAAAAATGAAAATATAGATGACAAAGAAAAAGAAATAGAAAACAATCAGTTACAAAATGAGCAGATCGCAAAGGATGAATTTACAGAGGCGAGTATCTTAGCCTGTGGCGATATAATGTTTCATATGCCTCAAAATAGAGCGGCTTTAGATATTAAGACTGGAGAATTTAACTTTGACGAAAATTTTATGTATATAAAAAATATACTTCAAGAGACAGATTTTTCTATGGCAAATTTTGAAACTGTTGTAAATCCTGAAACTAAGCTCAGCGGTTATCCAAATTTCAATTCCCCGAAAGAGACTTTGGAGGCTATAAAGAACGCAGGTTTTGATCTGCTTTCGACTGCCAATAATCATTCCTTTGATAGAGGAAAAAGTGGCGTATTATCCACCATCGAAGAGATTGAAAAAATAGATTTAGAATATATAGGCACAAATAAAACGCCTGAAACAGAAAGAACTAGAACTTACGATATAAATGGAATAAAAATTGGTATTTTATGTTATACATATGGCTTGAATGGTCATATAAACAATGAACCATATCTAGTTAATGAAATAGATAAAGATAATATATTAGAAGACATAAATCGATTAAAAGATAAATCATGCGATAAGATAATTCTATTTATCCATTGGGGCACTGAATATGCGAATTATCAAGACGATCAACAAATAGATATAGAAAAATTTGCAAGAGAAAATGGTGTCGATATAATATTTGGCTCACATCCACATGTGATTCAAAAGGCCGTTAAATATGATATTGAAGATAGAGACGATTTCAAATATACAATATTCTCTATGGGAAATTTTTTATCTAATCAAAGAGGGCAATATCTCAACAATAACTATTACACAGAAGACGGAATTATGGTAAAATTGACATTGAAGAAGAATATGACTACGGGAGAAACAAAATTAAAAAACATTGAATATATTCCAACTTATGTTCATAGATATAATGATGAATTAGGTTGGCACTATAGAATAGTTCCTGTAAAACAGGCGCTTAATGGCGAAATTGATGAACTCATAATGACAGATGCCTTAAAGAATTTATTGACTAATTCTTTAGAACGCACAGCAAGCATTATAGATTTAGATTGAGGTTTGAGAATATGATAAAAGAAACTGTGACTAATTTTTTGTTTAATAATCTAAATAATTTTCGAATTCAAGATGTAGTAGATATTTTGGTGGTAGCTTATCTATTATATAAGCTGTTTACGCTCATAAAAGATACGAGGGCCGAACAGTTAATCAAAGGTATATTAATGATATTCCTTTTGACAAAGCTATCAGAATGGCTAACACTTTATACTATAAATTGGATACTGACTAATATATTAAAAGTTGGAACTTTGGCAATATTAATCGTATTCCAACCTGAATTACGTAGGGGATTGGAATATTTGGGCAGGGCAGGATTTTCTTCAATTATATATCCTGATATGCACAAAAGGAAAAAATCTGATACGGTCGAAGAAATAGTAAATGCCGTCGCATCTTTGGCTAGACAACAAATTGGTGCCCTTATTGTAATTGAAAGAAAGACGGGACTAAATGAAATAATCGAAACTGGCACAGAAATAAACGGAGAAGTAACTGCCGACTTGCTCATAAATATATTTATACCAAATACACCCTTACATGATGGCGCTGTAATTATTAAAGATAATATTATTAGAGCAGCAGCGTGCTTTTTGCCGCTTTCAGACAGTATGAGTATTTCGAGAGAATTAGGCACAAGGCATAGGGCGGCAGTTGGAGTGAGCGAAGTTTCAGATAGCTTGGCAATAATCGTATCTGAAGAGACGGGCTCGATTTCAATTGCAGAAGCAGGAGTTATTTCAAGACATTTAGATATTAAAACATTAGAACAAATTTTAGATCAGATCTATCAGCCGCCTGAAGAATCTGAATCTATATTGCTAAAATGGAGGAAGTTTAATGAAGAAGACAGCGGAAAAAAAGAAGATTAATTTCGGGGTTATGTTTGCTTCATTAGCTATAGCAGTCTTTTTATGGAGCTATGTAATCGCTTGGGAAAATCCCGATCGTGATAGAGAATATCGTGGCATAGATGTAGTTTTTGAAAATCTAGACAGTTTAGAAAGACAAGGTCTATATCTACTTTCGCCTGAAGATGCTAAAATTTCTGTAACTTTGAGAGGCAAAACATCAGATTTTACAAATCATAAGATAAGTGGAAATGAACATATAAAGGCTAGTATAGACTTAACTGGCTACAAAAGTGGCTTAAATCGCATCCCGGTAAATGTATCGCTTGTGGAGAATTCATCTGATGTTAAAATTGCAAGCTATGAGCCAAGCACAATACTCGTCAATTTAGACAAGATAATTACGGAGCGAAAGAAAATAGATTTAATTAAGCTTGGAGATATACCTGAAGGCTATGTTTTGGGAAATATCCAAATTACGCCAGAATATATTACATTAAAAGGGCCTGAAAGCTATCTCGATAGTATAAAAAGCGTGACTGCAATATTAGATTTAGAAGGCAAAACAGAAACTTTGGCTACTAGTTCTAAAATTATGATTTTAGATAAAAATGAAGCAGAAGTTTCAAATGTAAAAAAAGATGTGGACTCAACAGATATTTCAGTTCAAATCTCTAAAATTAAGGCAGTTCCAATTGAACCTGTATATCTGGGAAAACTTCCAGAAGATATTACAATTGAAAATATAGAGATAGATCCTGAAAATATAATAATTAAGGGCAATAAAAATACAATAGATAAAATTGTAAAAATTAGTACTCAACCCATAGATTATCAACGTCTAATGGGATCTGAAACTTATAATTTAAAGCTAGATCTTCCTGAAGGCGTATCATTGAATTCAGAAGTAGAACCTGTTTTAAAATATAAACTGAATCAGACAATAGTCAAAAATATAGAAGTGCCAATTGAAAATCTTATTATAAAAAATAAATCGAATGAATTTGATTATAAATATAATTTTTTAGAAGAAAAGATTTTAGTAAGCTTAGAAGGAGAAGCAGACGATTTAGAACAAATTGAAAAAGGTGGTTTAAAATTATATCTAGAAGTCAAAGGCTTAAAGGAAGGCATATATAATTTGACTATAAAAATTGAAAATGAAACAAATTTAGCTATAAAGAAAATTATGCCAGAAGATATTGAGATTGAAATCAGTAATAAAGACGAGGAATAAAAATACTTCTTGACAATAACTGCGAAAAAATATAAACTCAATAGTTAAT
>JAUNVH010000003.1 GCA_030537765.1 Tissierellia bacterium
TCATATCTAAATTGTTTATTGGTATTGAAAACGAATTTTGTAAATCTCCGTCAATTCTAAATCTAAATCTTATGCTATTATCGAGAGGTTCAATATGTATATCTGATGCATTCAATATGATAGCTTTTTCAATAGTATAATTTAATAAATTTACTATTTCTTTTTCTTTTTCGTCATATTTTCCTTCAATATTAAATAGCTCGATAGAGTTATCTAATTTAAGATATCTTATCGAGCTTTTATTTAAATTATTTAAATTGTTTTTAATCGCATTAAAATCAACAATATCGAGAACAATATTGTTACTTATCAAACCGTTTGAAATTAATCTCAAATCCATTATTGTCTTTGGGTCTAATGGTGTGTGAGAAATAGAATAAATTGTATTTTCATTAGTATGAATTATTAATATGTCTTTCTTTTTTATAAATTCATTATTATTTAAGCCAATAACAGTATCATTTTGTGCATAAAATATAAGATCGTCCATTGTTTTTATTATCAAATCAGAGTAAACTAAATTTAGCAATGAATTCACCTCATCTAATATTTTATACATCATATTATATCATATAAATCGTAAAATACTAGAGTTATTTTATCTATTTATAAGTTTAGAGAGACTGTCTGCATTAAAGTTATATTTTTTATTGCAAAAATGACATATTACTTCGGCCCCATCATCTTCATCTATCATAGACTGAATTTCTTCTTTACCTAATGAAAGTAAAACACTTTCAATTCTTTCGCGATTGCAATCACAGTTGTATTTTATTTTTCGCTCTTCTACTATCTGAATTTCAAACTCAGAAAATAGTTGATTTAATACTTTTTCAAGACTTTTTTCCTTTAAAATAACTTCTGAAATTGATCCGATATTTTTTAAAGCTTCTTCTAATTTAACAATAGTTTCTTCAGATGCATTCGGCATTAGTTGTATTATAAAACCGCCAGCAGATTTTATATTTAGATCAGTATCGACTAAAACGCCCAAAGCAATAGCAGTTCTAATTTGTTCTGATGTAAAATAATAATGAGCTAAGTCTTCAGCAATTTCTCCACTCACAATTGCAGATTGTCCATTGTAGTTTTCCCGCATACCTAAATCATAGCTTACTTCAATAGTTCCATTATGGCCTATAATCCCAGATACGTCCAATTTAGAATTCTTTACAGGTAAATCTGCTAATGGGTTGTTCATATACGCTTTAACATCGCCTTTTGAATTTGAGACAGCTATTATTCTACCTGCTATGCCATCACCATTTATACTAATTGTCAATGAATCATTTTCATTTTTTAGCCAAGCTCCCATTAAGGCGACTGCAGTCAATGTTCTACCTAATGCAGCAGATGCAGTTGCCGAAGTATTATGAATATTATGTGCAGTTTGGACTATTTGTGTCGTATCTGTTATCGCTATTCTCAATTCATTATTACTGTCTACTGCTTTTATTAAATTAATCATATTTTTTCCTCTCTGCTATAAAAGTTATTCGTTCTGAATCTTTCTTATAGTCTACATTTTTATAATCTGATTTAATTTCAATATTATGAAAATTATTTAATTCCAATGCTCTCACAATAGAATTTACTGAATGAATATACTGAATATGCTCTTCTGAAAATCTAAAATATTTATCATCTTCAGTTTTTTTAAAAAAGTCTATATGAAATATCACTCTAGATTTATCTAATTGCAATTCATTTTGCCAAAAATAGACAGCATATTCGTTTTCATCACTAAAAAAATTATTGCCGCATATATTTATTAATTTATATTCTGAATTAATATCAAAAATAAATTTAGCGCCTTCTTTCAGATGATTTGATACATTTTTGAAAACAGTATCTACATTAATGGGTTCTATATAATTTAGGCTATCGCAGGCACAAATTGCTGCATCAAACTTTCTTGCAAATTCAAAACTTTTCATATCGCCTTTTATTGTTTTTATATTCTTCTTCGTAAAAAATTTTGAATATGCAATGTTTAACATTTCTTGAGAATTATCCATCGCCAAGATATTGTACTTATCTGAAAGATGTTGTGTCAAATTTCCTGTGCCACATGCTAATTCTAAAATATTAGACCATGGCTTTAAACCCATCTTTTTATCTATAAATTCAGCCCAAAGCTTATAGTCTATATCGTCCATGAATGAATCGTAAAGATTTGCAAAATTTTTATAATTCATTTATTTAAAATTGCTCCATTATCTTTTCTAATGCAGTTATTCCATCTTCATTTATTAAAACTTCGGTTCTATAGTCAAATGGAGTCGGCGTCTTATTAATTATAATTAATTTTTTAGCCATGGCAGCCATATAATTTACTGGACTTACAGTCAAGCTGGTGCCGATAACTATTAGTAAATCAGCTTTTGAAACTAAATTTTGAGCTTCTGTAAATGAATCCGGCAACATATCTCCAAACATAATTACAGAAGGTCTTACGACGCAGCCACATTTTTTACATTTTGGTGGAATGTTTTTTGCTTCGACCTCTGTTTCCAAATATTCAAAATCATATACTTCTTTGCATTTTTCGCAATAACAAGTTCTCGTTTCTCCATGTACTTCGAATACATTTTTACTGCCAGCAACTGTATGCAAATTGTCAATATTTTGTGTTATTATGCCATCTATTAATCCCTTTGACTCAAGCGTTGCTAAAATCTCATGGATTCTATTAGGTTTTTTATTACGCATACTTTTAAGCAATTCAAAACCTATTTCATAAAATTTTTCTGGCTTATTGTTCAAAACATTTGTAGATAGAGCCTCCATTGGATCGATTTTTGTCCAAATTCCCGTATCTGCACTTCTAAAATCTGGAATGCCTGAATATGTTGAAACTCCTGCACCAGTTAAAACATATGTAGATTTGGATTTTAATAACAAATCTTTTACTGCTTCATATTTAGATACCATTATTTTCACCTCTCAAATGTAAATATTTCTGCTTCATTCCTATGATGTTCTCCGTAATTTAAACCATATCCAACCACAAACAAATCAGGTATTGAAAAGCCCACGTAATCGGCTTCAATATCTACTTCACGCCTAGAAGGTTTATCTAGCATAACACAAATTTTAACGCTCTTTGGCGCTTTTGCAACAAGATGCTCATATACTCTGAGCATAGTATTTCCAGAATCAATAATATCATCAACTATTAATACATTTCTGTTTTTGATATTTATTCTATGGTCCATTAAAATATCTACATTCCCTGAAGATATTTCATTATTCTCATAGCTAGAAGTAACCATAAAATCGACTGCCAAAAGAGAGTCTATTTCTCTTACTAAATCGGCTGTAAATATAAAACTGCCTCTCAATAAACTGATAACTATAATTTCTTCGTCTTTATAATTATTATTTATTTCGACACCTAATTCTTTTATACGTCTTGCAATTTGATCTTTTGTGTATAGCACTTTTCTTTTTATATTCATGTTAAACCTCCGTTAGTAATATTATAACAAATATTTATTATGTTTCAAACTTGAATCGATGTGATATAATCATATTGAGGTGATAAAATGGAAAATTCACTACAGAGTTTAGCGCGTAATAAATTGATAATATTATATATAATAAAAAATTCAAATACTGGTATATTGGAAGAAAAACTAAGCGACTTGATATTGCACCACGACATAATGAATTATTTTCTATTAAAACAATATGTGCATGAATTAGAAGAGTCTGAAATGATAAAAAGAGAAGGAGAAAGCTTAAAAATTAATCAAAAAGGTGAAATGACATTAAATTTACTAATCGACAATATAGATGATGATACTTTAGTAGTGCTAGATGAAATTTTACTAAATATGACAAAACCAGATTCAGATGAAAGAGTACTGTTTCATTACATTTCAGATTCGGGCTTAAATAAACTCTATTTTAAATATGATGAACAAATAGAATTAAAGCTATATTCTAAGCAAGATTTTGATTATGTAGAAATTTCAGAAAACTGGAAAAAAGAATATAAAAATATAATTGAATCTATTTATAGATTATTAAAATTGAAATCTTAATTTTAAAAGCATTGCATATTTAAATTGCAATGCTTTTAAAAACTTTTCTCAAAATAGTCCTTTGCTGCCCCGACAAAGTATAAAGAACCACATAATAAGACTAAATCATCATTACAGGCTAAATTAATTGCTGTTTCAATTGCTTTATCAGAATTTTTTATTTCTATAATATTATTTTTTGTTCCGATAATTTTAGACATTTCTTCTGTCGGCGTGGCTCTATAATAATCAATTTCTGTCAATATTAAAGTGTCACAAATATCATAAGCTGTCTTTACAATATTAGAATAATCTTTATCTTTCATAGTTGCAATCAATATAATCAGTTTATTATAATCAAATAGCTTTATAGTTTCTTTTAGGGAATTTATTCCTTCACTATTGTGCGCACCGTCAATAATTATATATGGCTTCTCTTTAATCAATTCTATTCTGCCGGGCCAAAAAGCTTTTGAAACGCCTTGTTTTATTTCTAAATCAGTAATTCTTATATAATCATTCTCTCTAAGGAGAATTATCGTTTTAATTGCTAAAGCACAATTGATGATCTGATGTTTACCAATCATATTTAAATGAATATCATTTAAGCTAAAGCATTCTTCACGATAATTGAATATTGACCCATTATAATTTAATTTTATTACATCTATATCTGCATCGCTTACGAAATAGACTTTAGTATTTTTCTCCAATGCTTCTTTATTTATTATATTATCTATAGCTTGATTATGCTTCAAGGTTATACATAAGGAATTAGATTTGATAATACCAGCTTTTTGATAAGCAATTTCTTCTAAAGTATTACCTAAAATCGATTCGTGATCATATGAAATCGTAGTAATTATTGATGCCAAAGAATTCTTTATGATATTTGTAGCATCTAATCTGCCCCCAATCCCTGCTTCTAATATCACTAGATCACAATTTTCATCAAGAAAATAGATCATGCCAATTGCCAAGACAATTTCGAAAGAAGTGGGATAGAATCCTTCTATTTCATATAAATCATCGCAAGCATCTTTAACTCTATTTGTGATTTTTGTGAAATTATAATCGTCTATAGGAACACTGTTAATCTGGAATCTTTCATTAATCTTTTGAAGATATGGAGATATAAATTCCCCTACTTTGTAATTGGCACTAGATAATATAGATGATAAATAGGAACAAACGGAGCCTTTACCGTTTGTTCCAGCAATATGAATAAATTTTAATTTATCTTGAGGGTTTCCAAGCTTTTCAAGAAGTAATTTAATTGAATATAAGCCTTTTTTGGAACCAAATTTATGACTATCATTTATAAAATTGACACAATCATTATAATTCATCTATTTACCTCTTAAAAATTCTAATCTCTCCTTAGTATTTTTTAACATCTCTTCATAACTCTTTTTCTTTTCTCGTTCCATATCTACGACTTTTTCAGGAGCTTTTTCTACAAATCCTTTATTGTTTAATTTGCTCTCTGCTCTTTTAATTTCAGACAATAGTCGTTTTTCTTCTTTTTCTAAGCGAGCTATTTCGTCTGAAATATTAATAAGTTCAGCCAATGGCAAATAGATTTCGCATTTTTCGACAACTTCTGTTATATAGTCTTCATTAAGATTAGATTTTTCTTTAGCAATATTTACAGAGTCTGAATAAGCTAAGTTCTTTATATGTTGCAAATTGTTTTCTACTGCTGATTTAGAAAATTGATCATGAGTGTATATAATCGTATTTGTTCTGCGATTATTAGCAATATTCATCTCTGAACGTTTTGTTCTTATTGCCTTAATCAATTGCATTACTAATTGTACTTCTTTAGCTGTTTTTTCATTTCCTAATTCATCATTTACTTTTGGCCAAGCTGAAACTATTAATGCTTCATCATTTCCTGGGATGTGCTGATATATTTCTTCAGTTATAAATGGCATAAATGGATGCAATAATTTTAAAATCTTTTTTAAGCAGTAGATCAAAACTGATAGAGCTTCATTATTCTCATCAATATTTGATGAATATAATCTAGGTTTAACCATTTCAATATACCAATCACAAAAATAATCCCATATGAATGAATAGATATCATCGGCAGCAAGGCCTATATCAAATTGCTCCATTTTATAATCTATATCTTTTATAGTCTTATTCAATCTGTATAAAATCCATTCGTCTTCTGGCTTTAATGAAATATCTGAAATATCTTTAATTTTAGAGTTTTCATTATAATTCATAAAAATAAATCTAGATGCATTCCATAATTTATTTGCAAAGTTTCTGCTGTTTTCAACTCTATCTGTATAAAATCTCATATCATTGCCTGGGGAATTGCCAGTTACTAGAGTAAATCTTAGTGCATCTGCTCCGTATTTATCAATTATTTCTAAAGGATCTATTCCATTACCTAAGCTCTTGCTCATTTTACGACCCAATTCATCTCTGACTAATCCATTTATCAAGACATGTTTAAACGGCATTTTTCCGGTCTGTTTTAAGCCTGAAAACACCATGCGCACAACCCAGAACATTATAATGTCGTAAGAGGTAACTAAGACATCAGTAGGATAAAAATAATTATAATCTTCAGTTTCATTGGGCCAGCCTAAAGTTGAAAAAGGCCATAATGCAGATGAAAACCATGTATCTAATGTATCTTCATCTTGAATCCATTTATGCGATTTATATTCAGATAAATCATTTGGGTTTTCTCTTCCAACATAAATTTCATCACAATCTTCACAATAATAAACAGGCAATCTATGACCCCACCATAGTTGTCTGGAAATACACCAATCTCTCAAATTCTCTAGCCAATTTTTATAAAGCTTTCCAAATCTTTTTGGAACAAAATTTGGAGAATCATCTTCTTCAAAATATTTTAAGCTAAGTTTAGCCATTTCTTTCATCTTTACAAACCATTGTTTTGAAATTATTGGTTCGATTACAGTTCCACATCGCTCGCAATGTCCAATTACATTATGATGATCTTCTATTTTTTCAAGTAATCCTAAATTTTCAAATTCTGCAATAATGGCTTTTCTAGCTTCATATCGATCTAATCCTTCAAATTTTTTGCCATTGGAATTTATTTTTGCATTTTCATCAAAGATAATACATTGCCCTAAATTATGCCTTTCACCTACTTCGAAGTCATTAGCATCATGTGAAGGAGTTATTTTTACGACACCACTTCCAAAATCACTTTCTACGTATTCATCGGCTATAATTGGTATTTCACGATTTACAATAGGTAAAATAGCTTTCTTTCCAACATAATCTTTATAGCGTTCATCTTCCGGATTTACAGCCAATGCCAAGTCTCCTAAAATTGTTTCCGGTCTAGTAGTCGCGACTATCATAAATTTATTTTCTTCGCCTACAATCGGATATTTTAAATACCAAATTTTACCATCCGACTCAATATGTTCAACTTCCGCATCTGATATTGCCGTCTCGCAACTTGGACACCAATTTATAATTCTATCGCCTCTATATATATAACCTTCATTGTAAAGCCGTATAAATACTTCCTCTACGGCATGACTCATATCATCGTCTAGAGTAAATCTATCTCTAGACCAATCGCAACTGACGCCCAATTGTTTAAATTGCTCTTTTATATTGCCGCCATATTTCTTAGTCCATTTCCAAGTTTCTTCTAAAAAACCTTCTCGCCCAACATCATCTTTACTTTTGCCTTCGTTTCTAAGTTTCTCAACAACTCTCGACTCGGTCGATATACTCGCATGATCTGTTCCTGGTAAATAAAGAGCACTATAGCCCATCATTCTCTTTCTGCGTATAATTATATCTTGCAAAGTATTGTTTAATGCATGTCCGATATGAAGATTGCCCGTTACATTTGGCGGGGGCATAATTATAGTGAAAGGCTTTTTGTTTTTATCTACCACAGCTTTGAAATAATCATTTTCCATCCAATAGTCATAAAGTTTCTTTTCAAACTCTTTTGGATTATAATTCTTAGCAATATTATCCATTTTTACCTCCAGTAATATAATAAAAAGATCCTTCACCCATAAGGACGAAGGATCGTGGTACCACCTTAATTTAGCTTACGCTCTCTTAGCTTTTAACGCAGCTTTGCGCATATAGTAAATTTGTCACAACCTTCAAAATTTCTGCTAAAGGCCTTTCACCAACCGGACTCTCTCTGTATAGCATCTAAAATCTACTCCTTGACAATCTATATGAATATATTTTTAATTATAAATTTATTAATGTTTTTTGTCAATCTCTTGCTCTATATAGTTTTAAAAAAATTCGACCATAATTTAAAAAAGCAATTATATTGAATACTAATGCCATTATCAACAAATAATAGCTAAAATCATTTTTGAATATTAACCAAGATACTGCATAAATATACAAACTAGCTGTAGCTATTTTACCAAATATATTAGATGGAATAATCCAATCAATTTTGAATAAATATATATAAATACCGAGACCTATCATTAAGATTTCTTTTAATAAAATAATGATAAATATCCATTGAGGAATTATATTCTTTATTGAAAGCATTAAGAGTAATGACAGGTTCATCAATTTGTCTGCAAGTGGATCAAGCATAGTACCTAGTTTAGTAATTTGATCTAATTTTCTGGCCAAATATCCATCTAATACATCACTTACTCCAGCCACCATAAAGACAATAATGCATAGATCTATTCTATCGAACAGCTTAAAAAGTATCCAAAATACCGGCACTAGTATTAATCTAAATATTGTGATCATATTTGGTAATGTCATTTATATAGTTCTCCTATCTGGGTATTAATCCCACCTTCTTATATGCTTTTCTCAAAGTCTTATAGGCAATTTTTCTGGCTTTATCTGCTCCCATTCTGTATATATTTTCAAGTTCAGATCTATCGGCAATATATTCTTCGTATCTATTTTTAATAGGTTTTAAACCTTCGATTATTATCTCAGCCAAATCTTCTTTAAATTTTCCATAGCCCAAAGATTCATAACGACTAACAATTTCACTATGATTAATCTCTTCAAAAGCGCAATAAATATCGATCAGATTCCTTAAGCCAATTTGATCTTCATTATAACTAAAATTATTTAATGAATCAGTTACTGCTCTTTTCACTTTTCTGAGAATTGTCTTTTCATCATCTAGGATTAATATATAAGAATTAGGATCAGAATCAGACTTACTCATTTTGCTAGTGGGATCTTGCAAGCTCATAACTTTTGCACCAACCTTTGGCGTCATAATCTCAGGCATTACAAAAGTATCACTATATCTACTATTAAAGCGCATCGCCAAGTCTCTAGTAAGCTCAATATGTTGTCTTTGATCTTCGCCCACCGGCACATATTTTGTTTGATATAATAAAATGTCAGATGCCATCAGCACAGGATAATTCAACAAACCGGCTTGTATATTTTCCTCTTGTAGCTTTGATTTAGATTTATATTGAGTCATTCTTTGCAATTGACCTAATGGCGTTATTGTGTTTAATAGCCATTGTAATTCACTATGTTCTGGAACGTGTGATTGAATGAATACAATTGATTTATAAGGATCCAAACCCGCGGCTAAATATAGTGCCAGTAATTGCAAAGTGTTTTTTCTCAAAAACTTTGGATCTTGTTCAACAGTTAATGCATGTAAATCTACCAGACAATATATGCACTGGTATTCTTCTTGTAATGGTTTAAAATTTTTTAATGCCCCTAAATAATTTCCGATTGTAAGAGAACCAGAAGGTTGAATTCCACTAAAAACTACTTCTTTCATATTTACTCCTTTGATTAAAATTTATTAATAATTTTGTTTACTTCGAATTTAGCTTTTTCATAATCTATTGTTAAAAGCTCTCGATTTTTTAATACCATCTCACCTTTGATACATAAAGAGTCTACATCTGCCCCTTGCATTGAATATACAATAGATGCAATATCATTATTTCGAGGCATGAGATGAGCTTTATCTAAATCGATCAATATAAAATCGGCATCATATCCTTCTTCTATTTTACCAAGATTATCAAAGCCTAAGGCTTTTGCCCCATTAATAGTTGCCATTTTTATAATTTCAGAAGCTTTAGTTGCAGTAGGATCTGAGTTTAAAGCTTTATTCACCAATGATCCTAAATGCATTTCTTCAAACATATTTTGATTATTATTACTTGAACTGCTGTCTGTTCCCATAGCTATTTGTATATTATTGGATTGCATTTTTTTTATGGGCGTAAAGCCACTAGCTAATTTTAAATTTGAGCTTACATTATAGACTGGATAGAAGTCTTTATCTCTAATTTTTAATATTTCTTCATCAGTCAAATGTGTACAATGAGCAGCCACTACGTGTAAATCTAGCATCCCTAGACTTTCGATATAATTAAGTGGCGTCATATTGTGCTCTTTGAGACAGTCATTTACCTCTTTTTCTGTTTCAGATAAATGAATATGGATTGGAATATCCTCTTTTTTACAATAATCAATTACTAATTTTAGATATTCCTTCGTACATGTGTATATTGCATGTGGCGCCATAAAAAACTTAATCAATTCATTATTTTCTTTTTGAACAAATTTATAAAAGTCTATAGCTTCTTCAAATCTTAAGTCTCCTTCGCCACCCACATCTAATACGGCTCTAGTAATAACACCTCTTATTTTTGACTCATCTACTGCTTTATAAATATGTTTTGGGAAATAATACATATCATTAAAACATGTAGTGCCTGACAAAAACATCTCTGCAATATTTAATTTTGTAGACCAATAAATATCTTCATCCGTTAATTTAGCTTCAGCTGGCCAAATATGATTTGAAAGCCAGTCAAAAAGCGAAGTATCATCTGCATAGTTTCTCAAAGAACACATGCCCATATGGGTATGTGCATTGATTAAACCAGGCATCATCAGCATATTTTTACCATCGATAATATCTAAATTCTCATTATCTAAATCTTTGATTTCTCCTTTAGATATTTTACTAAATATTCCGTCTTTTACCAATATATTCGAATTTTTTATAGTTTTTTCCGAATCTATATCTATATAATCAATATTCTTTATTAAAATAGTCATATCTTTTCCTATATTTTATAACTTTCTATGCCCCAAATATCTTCAGCATATTCTTTGATAGTCCTATCGGATGAAAATGCTCCAGCATTTGCCAGATTCATCAAGCATTTTTTTGCCCATTCAGTTCTATTTCTAAAAGCTGCATCTACAGTTTTTTGGGCTTCTACATAGCTTTTAAAGTCTTTCAATACAAAGTAATTGTCGCCTTCATTATATTGATCTGTCTTCAATAGGCTATTATATATTCCGAGCAACATAAATGTGTCATTGTCTTTAAACAATCCACTCATCAAAGAGTCTACAACTTGTCGTAGTTCAGGATCGCTTAAATAAAATTCTACTGGCTGATACGTGTTTTTTATAGCTCTAAGTTCTTCAACAGTGGCGCCAAAAATAAAATTATTTTCTATTCCAGCTTCTTTAACAATTTCTATATTTGCACCATCGAAAGTTCCGATTGTAGGTGTTGCGTTCAACATAAACTTCATATTACCTGTGCCTGAAGCTTCTTTTCCTGCTGTTGAGATTTGTTCAGATATATCTGCGGCTGGAAATATTTTTTCGCCATACGATACTCTATAGTTTTCAACAAATATAACTTTTAGCTTTCCTTTGATGCTTAAATCGTTATTTACCACACGAGCAATCTCATTAATATATTTTATTATTGCTTTTGCCCTAAAATATCCCGGAGCCGCTTTTCCACCAAATATGAAAGTTCGTGGTAATATATCTAAATTTGGATTTTCCTTCAATTTAAAGTATAGATATACTATGTGAAAAGCATTTAATAATTGTCTTTTGTACTCATGAATTCTCTTTACTTGAACATCAAATATGGATTCCGGATTAACAATTATATCCTCATGCTTTCTCAAATACTCAGCCAATTGTATTTTCTTTTGAAGCTTTATATCATTGAGCTTTTCTAATACTTGTTTATCATCTTTATATTGTTCTAATTTTTTTAATTGCGTAAGATCTTTTAACCATTCATCATTGCCGTTTAATTCAGTGATAAAGTCAGATAGTTCAGGATTCGATAGTTTCAGCCATCTTCTCGGGGTAATTCCATTAGTCTTATTTTGGAATTTTTCTGGAAAATAATCATTCCAAGTTGCTAAAACTTCATTTTTCAAAATTTCAGTATGCAATTTGGCTACACCATTTATCGTATGAGACATATATATGCCCAAATTTGCCATTTTTACAATATTTCCGTCGATTATCTTCATTTGATCAATTTTTGTTTCATTTATACCACGCCATCTAAATTCAGCTATTAATGCATCGTTTATAAGTCTGATAATTTCGAGATTTCTCGGATTCACTTCGTCTACAATATCAATACTCCAACATTCTAAAGCTTCTTGTAAAATAGTATGATTTGTATATGAAAATATCTTTCGCGTTATTGCTAAAGCTTTGTTGAAATCACATTCCTCTTTATCGACCAAAATTCTGATGAATTCTGATATAGCAATGACTGGATGAGTATCATTTAACTGAATCCTGACATAGTCTTCAATTCCTTCAATATTGTCGTTATTCTGTATCTTATATCTCACAATAATATCTTTTATTGAAGCTGAACTGAAAAAGTATTGTTGTTTAAGCCTTAATACTTTTCCCACTCTCTGTTCATCATTGGGATATAATACTCTTGTCAAATCTTCAGCGCGATTTTTAGATTCTAAAGATTTATCATATTCAAAATTATTAAATCTTTGAAAATCAAAATCACAAATAGCTTCCGCTTGCCATAATCTTAAAGTATTTATGTTTAAAGTGTCATAGCCCATCATTGGCATATCGTATGGAACAGCTTTAACAGTCATATCTCTAAACTCTACTAATTGTGCTTCAGATTCTTTTCTTAATGACCAAGGGTCTCCATTTTTTAGCCAATTATCGCCTTCTTCAAATTGAAATCCATCTATAAATCTCTGTTTAAGGATTCCTTCGCTATATCTGGCACCATAACCCATAACAGGTAAATTCAAAGTCGCTGCTGATTCCATAAAGCAAGCAGCAAGTCTGCCAAGACCTCCATTGCCTAAAGCTGCGTCTTCTTCAATCTCTTCTAAGCAATTAATATCTATATCTAATTCATCAAGTATTTCTTTAACAAAATCATACATTGCCAGATTGATCAAATTGTTGCCAAGCGATCTACCAATTAGAAACTCAGCGCTAATATAGTATGCCATTTTTTTACCCTTATATTCATCTGATGTCTTTTTCCAATCATGAGATAATAAACTCATAATTGTATATGCCAGTGCATAATATTTTTCATAATCACTGGCCTCTGATAATTCTTTTCCAAATTTTATTCTCAAAGAAATTTTGAATGTGTCTAGGAATAATTTTTTGTCAAACATTTTTCACCTCATACTGTTATTTGTTCTTTCAATTCTTCATATTTTTTATTGCCAATACCTGGCACGTTTTTTAAATCTTCTATTGTCTTAAATTTTTGTTTTTCTCTATATTCAATTATTTTATCGGCAGTTTTTTCTCCCACTCCTGGCAAAGTCATTAAAAGACTTTTATCAGCTGTGTTTATATTTATAAGCGACGGTTTATCAGTATCTAATATTAATAGTTTTTCATCGGTGACTTCTTCACCAACTTTGGGAATATAAATTTTTTGTTCGTCAGATAATTTAATTGACAGATTAATTCTATCCATATCTGCTTCATCAGTTAGTCCGCCAGCTTTGTTTACGGCTTCAAATAGTCTCTTACCCTCTTCAATTTCTATTAAGCCGGGAAATTTAACTTGACCGCTCAAATGAATGTATATATTGCCCGACTCTGGTTTGATTTCTTCCGTTTCTGAAACAAATTGATTTATACTTTCATTAGACTCTTTAATGAGCAAAAGTTCATTATCTTTTTTATTTTTAATAATTAAGGAGATGCAAAGCAATGATATTATTATAATTGCCAAATAAAATTTACTTTTATTCTCTTTCATATCTACCCTCGATATAAAATTAACCTAATCTCAAGGGAGATTAGGTTATTCGATTCTACGCTTTTGCGATTGCTTCTATTTCAATTAAGCCATTCATAGGTAAGCAAGCAACTTCAACGCAGCTTCTCGCTGGTTTATGTTCTCCAAAGAATTCGGTATATACTTCGTTAACAGCTGCAAAATCGTTAATATCAGCTAAAAATATATTTACTTTTACGATTTTAGTTCTGTCAGAGCCTGCTTCTTTTAGAATTTCTTCTACATTTGTTAAACTTCTTAAAGTTGCCGCCTTAATTTCGTCAACTAATTTACCAGTTTCAGGATCTAGTGACAATTGACCTGATGTGAAGACAAAATCTCCTACCTTGATTCCTTGGCTATAAGGCCCCACTGCTGCAGGTGCTTTTTTTGTTGAAATAATTTTCATTTGCATCTTCTCCTTTTTTATTAATTATTCATATTCTCCCAAAGTCTTTCTAAATCGTAATATTCTCTTTCATCCTTTAAGAAAATATGGACAATGCAATCATTATAGTCGAGCAGCATCCAGCCCGACGATTTTTGCCCTTCTCTATATAATTGTTCGTAACCGTGATTACTCATTTGTTCATCTACTGAATCAGATATTGCATTCATTTGTAATGGCGAATTTGCGCTCACAATAATAAAACATTCTGCTATAGTGGTTTGTTTACTAACATCAAGAATAACAATATCTTCACCGTTTTTATCTTCGCAAGCTTTTTTAATTATCTCTATTTTTTTATTAAGATCTCCCAATCTCATCCTCCTAATTGTTCACATCATAGAATAATTGTCTGGTTGCATTTTCATCATGAATATAATAAGAAATATTATTGATATATTTAGGACTTCCTGGAATTGTCTGCATATTTATAGATTTATTTAAACATTTAGCTCCAGAGATAGAAATATCAAAAATATTTTCCATACTTAAATTGCTCTTCGTCTTATTACCATATAATTTAATTATAAATGGTATTTTAGCTATTGTCAAAGGCGATTTAAATGTCTTAGCAAACTGAGATAAAAACATTTGTTGAGCTTCAATTCGCCCTTGATCTCCTGATGAATATCCTTTTCTATATCTTAAAAACCCAATACCCTTTTCACCGTCAAGGATTTGACTTCCTTTCTTGATATTAATTTCTAATGGAGGGTTAGCTGTAGGATCGCTATATACCATATCCATAGGGACATCTACTTTGACTCCACCCATTAAATCGATAAGCTCTTTAACGAAATCATAACCTAAGACTACGAAATGTTTAATATCTGTTCCAAAGAGATTGTTAACAGTCTGCAAACTAAGTTCTGGTCCGCCATAAGCATATGCATGATTTATTTTTTCTTCGTATTTTCTCCCTTTAATAGCAGTCTTGGTATCTCTTGGAATAGAAATTATAGAAATCTGATTCTTAGATCTATTTATATTTAATAAGATCATGACATCCGATCTGGTATTTTCGTTTAAATTTGGATCTACTGAATCTATACCAATTACTAAAATATTTATATTATCAGAAAACTCAATATTCTCTTTTTGATCTTTAGTTGCTTTATAAACAAAATAAATGCTTGTTAGACCCCATATCAAGATTAATGCAAGCACAATTAGAAATGTGCGTTTAAATGCTTTCATAGTTTTTTGACCTCAGATGATTATAAATTTTTATTGCCGGTTCATATATATAATAATCGGAGTTTACGATAAAAATTATATTCTGCTTAACTCCCTCGTAAACAGTTTTATCCAGATTTTCAAATGCAAGATTACGTAATTTTTCAACGCCTTCAAAGCTTCTATTAGGTTCAATAAAATCTGCAACAAAAATAATCTTTTCTAGCATTGTCATATTTTCTCTGCCAATAGTGTGATATTTAATAGCATTTAAAATCTCAGTATCTATGATTCCATACTCATTTTTTGCAATATAAGCACCTAAATATGCATGCACAATAGGCTTTGCATCGAGTATTTCTTGATCTAAAGAAATATTATATTCTTTAAGCTTGTCGATTTGCCTTTGAAATGGAATTAACTTTCCACAATCGTGATATAATGCTGCAATCTCACACTTTTTTAAATCACAATTATATCTTTTTCCAAGCTCTTTTGCTACTTTTACTACATTCAAGCTGTGTAAATATCTCTCTTTTCCAATATCTTTTTTCAATTTTTTTAATTTATTGTCATCTATATAATCCATTTTTTAAAATATAGCTCCTTACATTTTCGGGCACCATATATCTTATGCTCTGATCATCTTTTGTTCTCTTTCTGATTTCTGTAGATGAAAACTCATAGATATTCGTATCGAAAACTTTAAATTTGGCATTATATTTTTGTTGCAATTCTTTAATGCGAACATTTAAACGTTCGGATGAATGTTTATTATTATATACTCTATTGGCTACAGCAAAATCGGTCGTTTCCAATAATTTTTCATAATTATGCCAAGTCTCAATTTGGAATAGAGAATCGGCACCAATGATAAAATATATTTTTGAACAAGAAAATCTATCTTTTAATTCATTAATTGTATCTACTGTATAACTATATCCAGTTTTTAAAATTTCAATATCGGATATAAAAAACGATTCATTATCACTTATGGCTAATTTTGTCATCTCATACCGAATTTTTGGATCTAGTTCTAAGCTTTTATGCGGCGCCTTGCCAGTTGGCAAAAATAAAACTTTGTCTAGTTTTAAATTCTCAAATGCGCTTTGGGCTATCAATAGATGTCCATAATGAATTGGATTGAATGATCCGCCTAAAACTCCAAGCTTCATATCTTATCCAAATCTATTTTTTTATTTTTAATAGAAGGTCTATAGATTACTAGTTTCCCACCGATAAATTGAACAAATACACTTCCAGTTTTATCTAGAATTTCTTCTATTAATTTATCAGCTTCGTCGCTATTATTTTTTAAAATATTTATTTTTACCAATTCTCTAGCCTCTAAGAGTTCATCTATGGCATCTATTAGCGAATCAGATATACCATTTTTCCCAATATTTAATTTTGGACTCATATTATGAGCCAATTTTTTCAAATAACTTCTCTGTTTTCCGCTTATCATTTTATTACCTCTATTCATCAAATGAAAACTCCATATCGCATATAAAGACCGTATCGCCTTCTATTGCTCCTAGCTCTCTTAGCTTTTCAACTATACCCATTCGTTCTAATGTGTTTTGAAAATATTTTATAGACTCATTTTCATTAAAATTAATGGATGACATCAGATACTCTATTTCTTCACCTTCTACTATGAAGCCTTTGTCAGTTTTCTCTATTGTAAAAGCTGGAGTTTCTTTTATAATCTCTACATACTCTTCATCAAATGTCATAAATTCTTTAGGATATTTTTGTAATTCTTGCCATAAATAATAGACTAGTTTCTCAAGATTTTCAGTAGTTGCAACTGAACCTGAAAAAACCTTATAACCTTTTGGCTCAAATTCCATTTTTATTTTTTCTAAGCCTTCTTTTGCCGAAGTAAGATCCATTTTATTAGCAAAGATAATTTGCTGTCTTTTGGCCAGTTGTGGATTATATTTTTCCAACTCTTCATTTATTTGATAAAAATCTTTAACAGGATCTCTCCCCTCTGATCCTGATGCATCTAAGACATGTACTAATAGCTTTGATCTTTCTACATGTCTTAAAAAGTCATGACCTAAACCAGCCCCATCAGCTGCTCCTTCAATCAGCCCCGGAATATCGGCTACTACAAAGCTTTCTTCTGGGCCAATTCTTACAACTCCCAAATTAGGTTGTAATGTTGTAAAATGATAATTTGCAATCTTTGGTTTAGCAGCAGAGATTATTGATAATAATGATGATTTCCCGACATTTGGAAAACCTATTAAGCCTACATCGGCCAATATCTTTAATTCTAAAATTATTTCTTTTGACTCTCCTTTTCTTCCTGGCTGGGCAAATTTAGGCGCTTGTCTTGTAGATGATGTGAATCTCGCATTCCCTTTGCCACCTTTGCCACCTTTGGCTATTATATATTCTTGATCTTTTTCTTTTAAATCGACTATGACAGTATTAGTCTTGGAGTCCTTTACCAAAGTGCCAATCGGTACTTTTAATATAATATCTTCGCCGTCTTTGCCAAATTGTTTTTTATTTCTTCCATCTTCTCCATTTTGGCCTTTATAGACTCTCTTATATCGAAAATCCATCAATGTGTGAATATTTTCATCTGCGCGCAAGATAATTGAGCCTCCATCGCCCCCGTCTCCTCCGGCTGGGCCTCCTGCAGGCACGTATTTTTCACGTCTCCATGCAACTGCTCCATTGCCTCCTTTTCCAGCTGTGACAGTAATACCAGCTTTATCAATAAACATATTTCACCTGACTTTCATTTTATAAAAAAAAGATGCAGTCAAACTGCATCTATAAGTTTACGCTGTAACTTCGTCTTCTGCGTAAACAGAAGCAAGTTTTTTTCCTCGCGATTTAGTTTCATATTTTACTCTTCCGTCAATAAGTGCAAACAATGTATTGTCTTTACCGATTCCAACATTATTTCCCGGATGAATTTTAGTACCTCTTTGTCTTACTAATATATTTCCGGCAAGTACTTTTTGTCCGTCGCCTTTTTTCAAACCCAAACGTTTGGATTCACTGTCACGACCGTTTTTGGAACTACCTACACCTTTTTTGGAAGCAAACATTTGAAGATTAAATTTTATCATTTTGTTCCTCCTGAATTTCTAAGTTCACATAATCACTATACGAATCGCTAATATCTTTAATACCAGTTAAGAAAAATTTAATGCCTGCATCTGCTTTTAAATCTTTAAAAAAGCTTTGATTAAATCTGAATTCTATATCAAAGTTCTCATCTATTCCATCATAATTTGAATCGGTTTTTACTTCATAAATTGATTTAGCTAGATTTAAATTTGATAAATAGCTATCTAATGTGCAAACTAATGTTGAAACTGCTGCACATACGATATCTTTTCCAAATTCATTATAATTTGCGTGGCCGTTTACTCTTATACTGGAAATTAAATTATCTTTTTTTAATACTAAAACTTTTATCATTATGCTATTTCAGTAATTTCAAGTTCAGTATATGGTTGTCTATGACCTTTTTTCTTGCGATAATTCTTTTTAGCTTTATATTTAAATACAATGATTTTTCTAGCTTTGTTTTGATCTTTGACAACAGCCTTGACACTGACTCCATCGACAAATGGACTGCCTAATTTCAAATCATCTTCATTCGATACGCAAAGAACTTTGTCTAAATTGACAGTATCTCCTACTTCTGCGTCTAGTTTTTCAACTCTAATTATATCGCCTTCGGAAACTTTATATTGTTTTCCACCAGTTTCAATTATTGCATACATCGTGATTTGCACCTCCTCTTATAGGAACTCGCCATATCGGGTGCCTATTCGGTCTTTAACCCTTAATGAGCGGCTTACAGAACCTTATATTATCATAGTTTTTTAGCTCAGTCAACACCAAATATCAGATATTTTGAGATTTTCGAAATGGTCTTTCGTAATTGTCCTCATTCTAGTACATTCTAATAAACCCAGTCGAGTAAATCCTAAAATATTTACAGGTCTTTTGTATTTCATCGACTCTTTATTCATAAAGTTTATAAAATCATTTTTGATGCTTTCTTTCGAAAAATCTATAAAGTCTATAATTATTATGCCTGCAATATCCCTCAAATTTATCTGTTTCAAAATTTCAATAGCAGCAGTTTTATTTACTTCCCATATTGTATCGTCAAAGTTATCTGAATCGCTATAATGTTTAGAATTGACATCTATAACAGTCATCGCCTCGGTGATTTCAATTACTATATCGCTGCCATTATTTAAAACAACTCTTTCACTAAAGATATTTACTACCTCTTTATATAATTTCGGATCATATTTTAGACTAAATTGATCTGATACTATAATATTTTCTGTAACAAAATCCATTTCTTTCAATTCCTTATATACATCTTGGTCATTCGTTATAACTTTCGAACAATTTGTAAGTATATCTACTATTGTATCGTTAGATGTATTGTAAAGTTTTTTAGGCGTTGGCAAAAAGTTTATCTCTTTTTTAAGTCTTTCATAATCTGATAACAGTTCCTTATATTCAGAGTCTAATACAGATTCTTCTTGTCCTTGTGCAGCAGTTCTAATAATTAAACCGGTGCAGTCTTCTTTTATCTTATTTCCAAGTTCGGTTAATCTTTTACGTTCTTTTTTGCTCCTAATTTTTCGAGAGATCTTAACTTCTGTTTCGTTTGGCAATAGTACCATATACTGACCTCTTAATTTATAATTGTCAGTAACCCTAGCGCCTTTTTCTCTGAAAGCATCGTTTAAAACTTGCACTATTATAGGATCGCCTTTCTTATAATTGAAATCATCTCGATTGCCCAAGAACATATATGCATTTTTCTCTTCACCAATGTCGATAAATGCAGCTTTTAAACCAGGTACTATATTTTCTATCTGACCTCTATATATATCTCCTACCAAAGTTTTGAATTCTGATCCCCAAACTTTAAATTCTGTAATAGTATCATTTTCAATTTTTCCTATTAATATAAGCTCTTTATCAGTTCTTTCTATGAAGCATGTGCTCATTATATTAGCCCCTTACTTTCATCTATTTTATATACGCAATCTTTTACTATTTCCAATGAATTTCTATCGTATTCTATTTCTGAAAACTTCATCAGTGCATCGAAAAATAATTCAGGCTTTAAATGTGCATCTAATGCGCTAGAAAGATTGACTTTTAAATTCAAAAAACCTTCTTCATAGTCTATACTCTTTACAGCATTAATCAAGGGTTTGATATTTTCTTCTATTTCAATCTTTTTGCCTCTTCGTTTTCTCTTTCTTTTAATCATTATATGCTCTTCATTTAAAAATAGATCTAAACTTTTTTTCAAGTTTATAAAATCATCATATTTTAAATCTAAAATAAAAATATAATCGCAAGAATTTATTAAACTTTGAATGCTTTTATCTAAGTTTTCATAAGTATAATCCAAAATTCTTATATCTTTGGGCAATTGGGCATTTAGCCGCTTGCACAATGTATCTCCGTCCAAGGGAGAAGATAGCTTAATGTCCATATATTCTTCTTTAGATTCTATGCCTAATGATACTGGATCGCCCATTGAAATTCTAGGATGCGGATTAAAGCCTTCAGAATACGCAACGGGAATATCGGCCCTTATGAAGGCTCTTTGGAACAATCGTAAGGTATCTAGATGCGATATAAAGCGCAAAAGATTGATTCTTTGATAACATATTCTTATTTCTTCCATGGATGCACTCTCCACATTTCACAATTTTCTATTCCGCATTGATGACATTTAAATCTACAGTCTTTAGTATTTTCTGCCATAATGGATTTTTTATATTCTTCAATTAGATATGATTTTTTTACTCCTATATCTATAAAATCCCAGGGTAAAATTTCATCAAATTCCATTTGTCTATTCAAGTTTTCTATTTTGAATCCCTCTATTTCAATGGCCTCTTTCCATATATCATAATCAAAAAAATCTGACCAGCCATCAAAAATCGCACCATTTTTCCAAGCTCTATATATAATTTTGGAAACTTTTCTATTACCTCGTCCAATAATTCCTTCCATAAAGCTCAATTCTGGATCATGATATTGATATTTAATTTTGGGATCTTTTATTATATTTTTCAATGCATATATTTTTTCATAAAATTCCTCTATAGAGTTTTGTTTATACCATTGATACGGAGTAAAAGGCTTTGGCACGAAACAAGATGTTGATACTGTAAGAGTAAAATTGCCTTTAATCATATCTTTAGGTCTGTCAAAAAATATACGTTTTACTTCATATGCTAAGTCCTTAATGCCATAAACATCATCTATTGTCTCTGTGGGCAATCCCACCATAAAATATAGTTTTAATCTGGACCATCCTCTATCAAAAGCGTTTTTTGCAGTTTGAAATAGATTGTCTTGTGTAATATTTTTATTAATGACATTTCTCATTCTCTGTGTTCCCGCTTCAGGGGCAAAGGTCAATCCACTTTTTCTTACTTTCTCAATCTTCTTTAAAAGATCTAAAGAAAATGTATCTAATCTCAATGAAGGTAGCGATACACCAATTTTACTATCATCGTATTTATCTATTAAGGATTCAGCTAAAGAACCTATGCTAGAATAATCGCATGAACTTAAACTCGAAAGAGATATATCTTGATATCCAGTCGAATCAATGAGTTTTTCGCTTTGAGATATCAATAAATTTACACTCTTTTCTCTTATTGGTCGGTAAATCATTCCAGCTTGACAAAATCTGCAACCTTGGGTGCAGCCTCTAAAAATCTCAAGCACTGCTCTATCGTGAACAGTCTCAATAAATGGTACGATCATTTTGTCTGGATAATAGAGTTTATCTAAATCTTTTATATATCTTTTCTTTATAGTCCTTGGCGCAAAACTATATTTTGGCTGAAATGATTTTATTCTGTCTAATTCGTCATATTCGACTTCATAAAACTGAGGAATATAAATACCTTCTATCTGTGATGCCGCTTTTAAAAATTCAAATTTATTATATCCCCTAGATTTATGTTGTCTATATAGCTTCATCAATTCTAAATTGACTTCTTCTCCTTCTCCAAGTATGAATATATCGATAAAATCAGCAATTACTTCTGGATTATACGCACAAGGGCCACCAGCGATAATAAGTGGATTGTTTTCATTTCTATTTTTAGAAAACAACTCGATTCCAGCTAGATCTAGCATGTTTAGAATATTTGTATAACTCATTTCATATTGCAATGTAAAGCCTAATATGTCGAACTTGTTTAATTCGATTTTGTTTTCTAAGCTGTATAGCTTTATATCAGCTTTTCTCATCTCTTTTTCCATATCTGGCCAAGGCGCAAAAGCTCTTTCACATATAAAGCCGTCTACAGAATTTATAAGTTGATATAGAATATGCATGCCAAGATGACTCATTCCCACTTCATATAGATCTGGAAATGCAAAACAGAATGTAACATCTTGTGCATGAAAATCTTTTTCAGTGCTATTTAGTTCGCCGCCGATATATCTGCCTGGTTTTTCTACATTTTTTAAAATTTTTTCAAATTCATATTTCCTCACATAACCACTCCATTACGGGAGAAAATCTTTTTCTAAAGGAATCGGATCCTTCTCCTCTATTCTATTAAGTCCCATATACTGACCGATAATATCACGCATAAGCGGCGTGCAGTTTGAACCGGCCCCACCTTGGAATATTAGTATTGAGACAGCAATTTTAGGCTTATCATAAGGTGCAAAACCAACTTCATAAGCAAAGCTATCGTAAGTATCTCCTGTTACTGGATTTATTCCGCTCTTTTCAGCCGTACCCGTTTTTATTCCAACTTCTATTGGAAAGTCTTTAAATGCAAGTTGATTTGCTGATGTTTTGCTAGCCATATTCATGCCTTTCATTATATATTTTAAATGTTCATAATTTTTCATATCAATACGTTCTGCATTAGGAACGTGTTTAAATGTCTCTTTCGAATTATTAAAATTTTTAATACTATCTATTAAGCTCAATTTGTGTATATAGCCTCCATTTGAAATTGTGGAAACGTAATTTGACATTTGTGCCAATGTGTATGCATTATAGCCTTGACCTATAGTGATATTTAAAGTATCGGCCATAGTCCAGCGAGCTTCTTTTAGATAAGTATAAGTTATAATGTCTGCGAGACTATTCCTGCTATTAGGCAATTTCTTTTCAGGGTTTAGATTTAAATAACTAAGTCTAGTTACAACTTCCCTTCTAGTTATAGGCGTTTCTAAATCTGCCCAAGAGACAATCTCTTCTACAATATTATTTTTAATCTCAGAATTATAATCTTCTTCCCCGACATAAAAATCATCGATATTGTTTATTACCCATTGCTTTAATAATGCCTTTTGAGTTGCAATCTTTTTATCTGGATCGGGTACGCCATTAGAAACCTCGGCAGGAATATTGATTTCTAGGCCAGTTTTTCTGTCCAAACCAAGTTTTGCCGCCATACTAGTTATATCATCTATATTCAATTTCACGCTCAATCTTTCACCAGTATGTTGATTTTCGCCTAGAGCCAATGTATAAAAAAAGAAATTACAAGAATCTCTAATGGCTTCAGCTAAATTAAGTCTACCATGTGTCTTTGAATGTTCTGATTGAGTATATAATAGGCAATTAAAAGTATGATCTCCTATTTCGACATAGCCCATATCATCAATAGTTTCATTCATACCGAATCCTTTTTCTAATGCCGCAAGTCCAGTAACCATTTTAAAAGTAGAACCTGTTTGTATAGAAGTTTGCGTTGCGACATTTCGCAAAGGTCTCGGCGCTAGATGATCTTTTTCATCCTTCGGTATTAGACTCTCCCAGTCTGCATTAGATATACCAGTAGCAAAGAGATTGGGATCATATGAGGGGAAACTGCTCATTGCTAGAACTTGCCCCGTCTCCACATCAGTGACCATAACGGCGCCCGAAGTCGCATTTACATACGGCCTACCTTTATCTTTACTAACGGCCATTTGATAATCTCCCCATTTAGAATGATATATACCGCCCTCTCTAATAGTTCTCAATGTTTTATCTAATAATTTATCAACTTCTTTTTGGAGCTGCAAATCGATAGATAAAAATACAGCATCGCCAGGTATTGGTTCTTCTTCTTCAATTAATTCAGTAGTATTGCCTGCGGCATCGACTTCTATTTTTTTTCTGCCATTGACCCCGCAAAGCTCGTCTTCAAAACTCTGTTCAAGTCCCGTCTTTCCAATAAGCGCATTTACACCATAATTGCCCTCTGTGATATACTTATCGATTTCATTTTGTTGTGAGATTTTTCCCATATACCCCAGCAAGTGAGCCGCAGTTTTACCATTTGGATAATATCTTACAGGCTCTACAGATATTTGAAAACCTTGAAAAATAGATAATTGTTCTTCAATTTTTGCAACTGTGCTATCTTTTAATCCATATGCAAAGTTTATAGGCGCATATGCTCTGTCGCCTTGCTTAGATATTTCATTTCTGATTGAAGCAATTCCAATAATTTCATATTTTGATAATGATTTTGGCAAATCATAAGTTTCACGAATCTTTTCCAAAGCCTCATTTGCAGTTGCTTTTTCTTCTAGTTTGAAAGATTTCAACCAATTATTTAAATTTCTTATGCTTGTATATTCATAACCGTTGCTCACTGATATCTTAGTGTTTATACCGTCTTCAATCATCTGAATTTGAGCAAGTCTTCCAATACCATCGAGATTAATAAATTTATTTAATCTCTTATCTTTACTTGCATAATTAATTAAACTATTTACAAGCTCTTCTTGAGGTAAATTACTTTCTTCAGCGACAATTATTGGCTTGTTTTCTTCAATTTTGATTTTATAATCTAATAAATCTCCTTCCGATTGCACAATTTCCAATAATTCTTTTATCGGAATTATTTCTTGTTCTTCTTCAATAGTCCTTATTAACAGATTATAAAGAGAATTCTCTTTCAAGATAATTAAAAAATCTTGTTCAGCAGAAGTATCCATATTTATTTCTGGATAGAGATTCATATATGCTCTTTTTTGTTCTAAAAAGTCTTTTTCATATTTAAAATTAATCGCCTCTAAACGAATATTTTCAATTTTGCCTAATTGAGAAATATAAGTATATATTAAACCGCGACTAATTGGGTTTTCTAAAACTTTTTTTACAATAATTTCATTATTATCTATCATATTTAAGACTAATTCTTTAGCTTGTATATCTACTGAATAGCCATGCTCTTTTAACCAAGATTCTATGTTGACATTATCTTTATAGTCAAATTTGATCTCATCGCCAATTATATTAGCCTCTAGTGGCAGATTTTCGGACTGAAATTCCAATGCATTTATAGCTGCCCTTGCAGGTAGATATGTGAATTTTCCCCATTCATTTTCAGTTTGATATTTCAATTGTAAAATTGGCTCGATTAAATTATTATTGATTATTATTTCAACAATTCTGTCAAAAGGACTCAATTCAGTTTTTAAATAGTCGCTCGTATTTTCATAGATAAATTGATTTGTAACTAGCGGGAAATCACTCGAATAATTTATTGCATCTTCTTCTAAAATGCTAATCAGATTTCTCATATATTTATTATTTTCTAAATTATCTGATTTTCTATTGCTTATTTCGTCTTTTAAAATTTGCACGCTAAACATAGGCTTATTGCCTGCTAGCAATCTTCCGTTTCTATCTCTTATTTCTCCTCTAGGAGCAGTTACAAATATTTCTCTGACTCTTTTATTTTCTGAAATATTTCTATAATAATCTCCATGGGCAATAGTTAACGACGCTAATTTTATAAGCAATATAGTCATGGAGATTACAATTATTATATTGAACAATCTATATCTTTTGTATTGTGTAATTCTACGCTGTTTCATCTGCTTTACCAATCCTCAAATTAGTTATTAAAAGTCTTCTAGGTTTCAATTTTGGCTCTAATATATAAATGATTATTGCTAAAATTATATTAAATATTATTTCTGAAGAGAATACTCTATTTATTAATAATAAGAAATTAATATTATATGATAAAAAATATAGCATAATCGCAAACAATAAATTGTAGATAATTGTAGCCAAAGCAGTAAATATTATAGATGATAATAGATTTCCAGTATTAAAATATTCGCGTGTGAAACTTAAGCTTATAGCTAGTAAAAAGTATATTAAGGTATAAATTCCAAAAGAGAATGAAAATAAAACATCTGTAAATATGCCAAAGATTAAAGCATATAATGTTGCAGTATATCGTCCAAATCTCAAAGCAATAAAGGTTAATAATACGATAAATATATTGATTTTAATTCCCGTCATCTTGATTATAGGCACAAAGCTATATTGAAAAATTAAAATCAACATGAGAAATAATATCTTTTTAATTTGCTTCATCATATTTCACATCACTTTTAATTATAAATACTCTATATAGTTTTTTGAAATCTACTGCAGGAGTTACTTGTATTTTCTTTTTCATATCCTGTTCATCGCTTATTACATTGCTAACTCTTCCAATATATACATCACCTTTATACATATCACCAATTCCAGATGTATATAGTCTATCGTCTGCCACTATGTCTGATTGATTATAAAATAAATAGCCTTCCATTAAGCCTTCCGTGAAGCCTTTTAATACACCACCGTCTTGTGTTCTTATATTTTTAAATGCTACAGAATTAGATTCCTCCATAATAGTAACAATTTTAGACCAATTGTCGCCTATATCATATACTCTTCCAACTAGTCCTTGAACTATTACATTTTCAGAAGATTTAATACCCACAACTACAGTATCATTTATTCCGATTCCGTCATTTTTGCCTTTGTTTACTATTATTCTATCAAACCATTCGCCCGGCTCTTTGCCTATTACTTCAGCTTTTATAAGCTCATCTTCACTATTTTTTACAAGATCATATTCACTCTTTAAATATTCTGTTCTAGAGACAATATCATTTAGCCTTTGATTTTCTTCTTGTAAACGTGCATTTTCTTTTTGTAAATATTCATTTTCATATTTCAAGTCTGGCAAAGTTCTTAAAGTATTTACGCCTTCTGCAACAGTATTACCTATATATGAAGTTGTGGAGAGTACGGGCGATAACAAATCGCCTGTTATTCTCTCAAAAAAACTCATAGTTTTACGCCCAGTATTTGTAAATCCAATTACAAATAGTAGAACTATAATTATAATTGTCGCTATTATTCTGTCTCTATAATTTTTTAAATTATCCATAAAATTACTCCACTAAATTAAGCCTTCCTCTTTAAAGCTGCAATATTCGCCATCACCAATTATTATATGATCTATGACTTCAATGCCTAATATATTGCCGCTTTCTCTTAATCTCTTCGTCAAATTTATATCTTCGACTGAAGGTTTCGGATCACCGCTTGGATGATTATGTATTAAGATAATAGAATGTGCGTTTTTCTTGATTGCAGTTCTAAAAACTTCTCTGGGAAATGCTATAGTCATATTTAAGCTGCCGATTGAAATTCTTTGCAAATGTAGCATTTCTTTTTTAGTATTTAATATTGCAACCCTAAACTCTTCTTGTTTCAAAGCACGCATTTCTTCCATCAAAATTTTTGGAAGAATACCCGTTTTATTCAAAACGATTCTATTAAATGTAGAAGCGCTAGCAAGTCGTTTTGCTAGTTCTACTACTGCTATTATTTGTGATGCTTTAGCCTGTCCAATGCCTTTAATCTGCACAAGATCGTCAAGTTCAACTGTGCGTAGAAATTCAAGACCGACAGCTTTTTTTCTCTCGGTATCAATATCTAAATTGCCCATATTTAAAATCCTTTGAGATAATTGAATAGCATTTTCAGATTTAATTCCCGTCTTAATAATCAAAGCCAAAAGTTCTGCATTACTAAGATAATCTACACCAAGCTTTGCTAGTTTTTCGCGCGGTTTATCTTCATCGGGCATGTCCATTATTTTATAGCTTGTACTTTCTATCTTATTCTTAGTCATTTTGCCTCCTTAAATGCACAGTTTTTCATAATACATCATAAATTTTTCGACTGGAAAGCCTATTATATTTTTATAACTTCCTTCTATATTTGCAACAAATTTAGAGGCTTCACCTTGAATTGCATATGAGCCAGCTTTGTCATATGGTTCATTGGTCTTTAAATATCTCTCCAAATCTTTTTTATCTATTTTTTTAAATCTAACTTTCGATACATCGTAATCTATAATTTTAATATTCTTTTCTAAATTGACAATTGCAAAAGCAGTTATGACCTTATGTTTATTATCACTTAAACTAGTTAGCATATTATAGGCATCGTCGTAATCTTTTGGTTTACCCAATATCTTGCCTTTATTTATCACTATTGTATCTGCTCCAATCGTATAATGCATTGGATAGTTAATAGCTACTGCAATTGCCTTTTCAAAAGCCAAACTCATACAGTTGACAATAGGTGATTTTTCTAAATCAATAGTCTCTTTCGTTTTCTCTGTTATAATTTTATAATCAGTAATAAATTCATCTAAAATTTCTTTTCTCCTAGGAGATTTTGAAGCAAGTATTATCATTAAACACCTCTAAAATTATTTGTAAGCTTTAATTTTTGAATCACTAATTCAGAAGTCTTTCCAACAAAAATTCCAGTAATTATACCTATAAGTACCAAAAATGGTAAATAAATGAACATTTTTATATTATTAATTATAATAGCTGATACGCCAATTTGTGCGATATTGTGAAAAGTTGAACCTATTATGCTGATTCCAATTAAAGAAAATATTTGATTAAAATATTTTAAAGCCAAAGCCATAGCCAAAGAGCTGAATAATGCTCCGCTAAAGCTGTATATAAATCCTGATACATTTCCACTCATCAGCATAAGTATTAAGCTTTTTAATAAAGACACAATTATCCCTTCTTTTAGACCAAATAGTACCAATGTAACTAAAACTACCATATTTGATAGCCCCAGTCTGGCCCCAGGGACAGGAATTGGAATTGGTATACTATTTTCTAAAAGTCCAACAGTTGCACCTATTGTAGAAAGTAGCGCTAATAAGACTAATCTTTTATTATCGTTTATTTGCATATCAATTCACCGCATCTATTTCTGTATAACCAGAATCTGTTTTTATCTCGATTATAAATCTATTTGGAAGACAAACAATCATTTCTCCAGGCTTGTCAATATAGCCCATCTTTACATCCGTTTTATCTGGGCAGCTGGCCTTTATCGTCCTTATTCCTTTATCTTCAATCAAAACTATATTATAGCCATATTGAGAATCAAATCTTATTTCTTTTCCAATATATTCTTTATCTTTAAAATTAAGTTTTTTTACTTCTTTGCCATCAATTTGTATGCTTGCATATACTTCACCATTATTGTTTAAGCTAGGCAATAAAAATTTTATATAATATATTGAAGCTAAACAGATTGCAATTATTGAAATTATTAAAATGATATCGCCCTTTTTCATTTTATCCTCCATTAACTAATTAATTATATCATATATCGCAATCTATTAACTACCATAAAAGAAGAATTATGAAAAAGAAAAGGTCGGCTATAATAAGGCCGACCTAAATTCTAATTAACTTTTTCTTTTTCAGGTGCTTTAGTTTCAGTACGCTCTGTCTTTACTTCTTTTGCTTTGACATCTTTAACGTCTTTAGATTGAGTATCTTTTGATTTTTCAGCATCTTCTTTAACTGCCGCTTTTTCTGCCGCTGCTTTTTCAGCTTCAGCTTTTAACTTGGCTTCTTCTTTCTTTTTCTTCTCGCGTTCTTTACGCTTTCTTTCTCTTTCTTCAGCCTTTTCACGATACTCTGCAAAGATTGCTTTTGTAGGACAAGCTACTACACATTGTCCACAATTAATACATTTTTCATAGTCGATCTTTGCCAAATTATTTTTGACATGGATAGCGTCAAATTTACATGCTCTTTCGCAAAGTTTGCATGCTATACAAGAAATAGTACAGACTTTTCTAGAAACTTTACCTGGATCTTTCGATTTACATGCTACGGCTGTTCGTGCTTTATATGGCACTAAATCAATAATTCTTTTAGGGCATATATCTATGCATTTCATACAAGCTACGCATTTTTCTTTATCTACTATTGCAACTCCATCTATAACATGTATTGCATCGTAATCACAAACTTTAACGCAACTTGCTCCGCCCAAACATCCATAGCTACAAGCTTTTTGACCATCAGATACTAAGGCCATAGCTCGACAATCTTGAATTCCTTCGTATTTAAATTTATCTTTAGCTTTTGAACAACTGCCTTGGCACATTACCATTGCGACATTTCTAGTCATTTCTCCGGCATCTACACCCATTATTTGAGCTATTGCATCTGCACATTCTTGTCCGCCTATTGGACAAGCATTTACAGCTGCTTCGCCCTTTGCAATCGCATTAGCAAGACCTTCACATCCTGGGAAACCACAGGCTCCGCAGTTAGCACCAGGTAGTGCATCTAATACTTCTACGACTTTTTTATCTAAAGCAACTGCAAATTTTCTAGATGCAAAATCGAGTAATAGTCCGAAAGCAAGTCCTAATGCGCCAAGCACTACAATTGGTATAATATATTGCATATTCTAACCTCCTATGCCATTCCAGCAAAGCCTGAAAAAGCTATTGCCATCAAACCGGCGCTTATAAGTGCTATTGGAATGCCTTCTAACGCTTTTGGTACATCTGCCAATTCTAATCGCTCTCTAAGTGCTGCTAATAAGTATAGAGCAATAAAGAAGCCTATAGCCGCGCCCAAGCCACTGAATATAGTTTCTATGGGGCCATAACCTTCCTCAACGTTTAAAACTGCCACACCTAATACGGCACAGTTTGTAGTTATAAGTGGTAGAAACACTCCCATTGCGCTATAAAGTGCAGGCGCCATTTTTTTAATCGCCATCTCAACTAATTGAACTAGTGATGCTATTACTAATATAAATACTATTGTTCTCAAATATTCAATATCAAAATATACCAATACATATTTGTTTAATGCCCAAGTTATTATTGACGAAAGCACCATAACAAAAGTAACGGCAAGACCCATTCCTGTAGCGGTTTCAGTTTTGCTTGAAACGCCAAAGAAAGGACAAATACCTAAGAATTTTGAGAGTACATAGTTGTTGACAAAAATTGTCGAAACTAAAATTTTAAATATTGTGCTCATTATATCCCCCTTTATGCGTTCGCTGCTTTTTTGGCATTAATACTTTTAAATAGAGCAATAAAGAATCCTAGTAAAATAAATGCTCCAGGAGGTGCCTGCATCAATCCGATAGTTGGAATTGATTCTGGCAATATTTGAATGTCAAATATTGTTCCTGAACCCAAAAATTCTCTAACAATTCCCATAAGCCCCATTGCAAAAGTTGCACCAACGCCATTTCCTAATCCGTCTACAATAGCCGGAACGATTTTATTTTTATATGCAAAGCTCTCAGCTCTTCCCAAGATTGTACAGTTTACAACAATCAATGGCAAGAAAATTCCCAATGCATTATATATACTAATTGCATATGCTTCTAGTACCATTTGAACAATAGTTACGAAAGAAGCAATTATTACTATAAATATTGGTATTCTTATTTTTTCAGGTATTATATTCCTTAAAATAGAAACGACCAAATTACTCATAACCAAAACGAATATTACTGCCATACCCATTGATAAAGCATTTTTAGTACTAGTTGTTACAGCTAAAACAGGACATAAACCTATAAGCTGTATAAATGCAGGGTTATTTTTAATAATACCGTCGGTAAATATCTTAGATAATTTCATTTTATACCCCCCTACTAATTCGCAAAGAATTCATTGTAAGCAGAAATTACTTCATTTACTCCTCTTAGCACAGCATTAGTAGATATTGTTGCTCCTGATATTGCCATAAATTCATCGTCTCCCGCGCCATCTGCAGTCGCCTTTAGCTCTGTGTTAGCGGATTTTCCTTGGAAGACTTCATAAAATTCAGGCGTAGTAATCCTATCTCCAAATCCTGGAGTCTCTGTATGTGCTAAGTTTCTAAATCCTACAATTTCTCCTTCGGTATTAATTATTAATGCATTATCCATCTTTCCATCGTATCCAGATGATAAAACATTAAATACATAACCGACGATTTCTCCATTTTTTGTAGCTGTCATGACTTTATGAACATTAGGATACTTTTCTGAAATACTGTTCATAGTTTCTGCATCTAAATCTTCAAAATTATCAGCACCATCACCATATATTTCAGTATATTTTGCTAAGCTCGCGATTCTAGCGTTTTCATCTATAATAGGTTTCGTGACTGAATGAATTGCACTTAGCAATCCTCCGGCGATCGCAGCAATAACTAACAAAGTGACAGCAGTTTTTATTGTCTCTTTCATTTCTTTACCTTGACCTCCCCGAATACCCTAGATTTCATAAATTTATCAATAGTTGGTGTAAATACATTCATAAGTAGAATTGCATAAGATACACCTTCTGGCATTTGACCTTTTGTTCTAATTAAAGCTGTCAAAATTCCACAGCCCAAAGCAAATACTATTTTGCCTTGTTTCGTCATTGGACTTGTAGCATAGTCTGTAGCCATAAAAATAGCTCCTAAGAAAAGTCCACCACCGAGTATTTCATATGGCATTAATGAAATATCAACACCTAATAGAGGCAATAGTATTGCGGTCGTAGCTATATAGATTACTGGAGTCTCCCAATCTATAACTTTTCGTATTATTAAGTACAACCCCCCGATTGCCAATAATATCGCTGATGTCTCTCCTATGACACCGCCAATATTTCCCATCGCCATATCAAAGATAGGCGGTAATTTCGCTTCAGTACCAGCTTTAATTAACTGCAAAGGTGTTGGTCCTGATAGTCCATCAGGACTGACATATGTACCCATAATTCTGGGCCATGATGCCATTAGCATTGCTCTTGCTCCTAAAGCAGGATTTATAAAATTAAAGCCAATGCCTCCAAAACATTCTTTTATCAAAATAATTGCACAGGCTGAACCAAAAACTGCCATCCATACAGGCGCATCTGCTGGCAAGTTGAATGCAAGCAAAATACCTGTAACAACTGCTGACAGATCCTTAATTCTAATTGGTTTTTTAAGAACTTTTTGAGTGAGTCCTTCAAATACTACACATGATAGTACGCATGTCAATAATAATATAACTGCTTTTAATTTGAAAAAATATACACTGCCTATTATTGCAGGAATCAAAGCAATTATGACATCTAACATTAATTTTGTCGTAGTATTTGTATCTTTGATATGTGGACCCATGGAAATTCTTAAATCAGAACCCAGAATTTGGTTTTCTGTGTTTAATACTTTTTTCTCCATAGATTATATCCCCCCGAACCTATTTATATCTCAATTTGATTTCTCTTATTGCTAATTTAATCGACTCAGTAAGCTTTCTCTTTGCCGGACATATAAAACTACATGATCCGCATAAGATACATTCGCTGGCATTTAATTCTTTTGCAATGTCGAATCTCTCTTTGCAAACTGCGGCATTTAAATCTGAAGGATTTAAATATGAAGGACAAACTTCCAAGCATTTACAGCATTTAATACATGGACTTTCTTCGCCATCATCTAAATAGTCATCAGTTAAAACAGTAATGCCAGTTGTAGTTTTTAATATAGGCGCATCTAGATCAAAGACAGTATTTCCCGTCATCGGTCCGCCACATATAACTTTAGTAACATTTCCAACAAATCCACCGCACTCTTCAATTAGTGCACTGATTGGAGTCCCTACTCTGGTCAATAGGTTCTTTGGAGTTTTCACTCCAGGACCTGATACAGTAACAATTCTCTGATAAAGTGGAACGCCTTTTGTCAAAGCTTCATATAATGCATATGCAGTACCTACATTAGTATTAAATACTGATACATCTGTAGTTCTTCCACCTACAGGAACTTTTCTTCCCGTTACTGAATCTAAGATTCTTGTTGAGTCTCCTTGCGGAAACTTTGTTTTCAAAGATGCAACACCGACATTATTAAGGCTTTCACATTCTTTTACAAGTTCGTCTATGGCCAAAGGTTTATTGTCCTCAACGCCAATATAGCCCACATTGCAATTTAGAATGTCTTTAATCAGTTCACAAGCCTTGCTAACACCTTCGGCTTGCTCAAGCATCAATCTGTAGTCACATGTCAAAAATGGTTCACATTCTGCTCCATTTAAAATTACTGTGTCTACTTCGGCATTTTTCGCACTTCTAAGTTTTGCGTGTAGCGGGAAGCCCGCTCCGCCCATGCCAACAATTCCAGCTCTTTTCGCAACTTCAACTATCTCATCAAAACTGAGATCTTTGTAATTTGGAACCGGTACGATAGATTCGTCAATCTCATCTAAACCATCAGATTCAATAGCAATGTTCATGGATTTCCATCCGTCTGCCGAATAACGTTCAGTTATCTCCTTGACTGTACCAGATACGCTTGAATGAATGTCAGCGCTAAGCCCTGCTTCATTATGGCCTATCAATTGCCCGACTTTAACGTAATCTCCCTTTTTAACAATCGGTTCACACGGTGCCCCGACGTGTTGACTCATAGGGATGTATACGATCGAAGGAATCTGAGCATTAGTCACTGCAGCGCCCTCACTGAATTCTTTATATTCAGGAATATGAACTCCGCCTTTGAAAGTGAGATTGCTCATTTTCATTAAACTCCACCTCTTTTATTGATTATATTTTTTACTCACTAATATATAATATCATTAATTTGAGATTTAATAAAGTTTTAAAAGTAAATATTTTAACAATTGAGTATAAACTTAAAATATCAGCTATTGAAACTGTTTTAAAATGAATATATTTTTAAATCCTCTGAAATTATCAAATTCGTTTGGATTCAATTCTCCCTGAATTCTAGAATCGATTAAAATCGCTTCTTGCCTAAACATTATAGGAATATAAGGCATATCGATATTTATAATTTTATTAATCATATTATAAAGTTCTTCTGTTGAAATATCTTCTTCATCAATTTTAACTCTTTGCAATAAATTATCCATTTCATAATTTGAATATGCCGAAACATTCATATTGCCGATTGCAGAACTGTGTAAAAGCGAAGATAAATCTGTTACCATACCCATATTGATGCCATAAAAAGCAATATCATAATTTCTTTGCGTAATATCATTAATGAAATTATTATAATCTTCGTTTTGCATCTCTTCCGATATATTTGCTGCAGGCAGATCTTTGTAATCGGCGTAAGCATTGATACCAACTGCTCTTAAATCTTGAATAATAAACTCTGCAGCCAATTTTCTAGAACTATTTAAGGCATTGGTCTTTACTCCAATGTCAATAGTATTGCCCAATTCATCTTCAAGCAAACCATCATTATTCATATCTCTAAATCCAGCTTTTTTTAATAATGCCTTACTCTCATCTTCATTATAGTAAAATTCTGATATAGCCTGTGTACCATATCTATGATTGGGATTAATTAATGATGTAGCCTCAATGCCTTTACCTAGATATACTCTATCTATTATTCTCCTTTTATTAATAGCTAAGGCTACAGCTTTTCTTAAAAGTTGTCCTCTTTCGCCCGAAAACTTTTGTCTTTGCGTATTTATTGCAATCAATTCTAATTTATTAGTTGAAAATTCTTCATATCTAATGCGCGTATTGTTTTCATATTTATTCCAATCGTAATTTCTTGCTGTTGTAAGATCTATTTGACCAGATTCAAAGGCGACTAAAGCCAGTTCATTAGAGTTGACTAGTTTTCCTCCTATATTTAAAATATTTGGCAGTGCAGAATAATACATATCGTTTCTCACTAACATCAGTTTTCCTTCACTATCTGATTCAGTTATACTGAATGGACCTGTGCCTATCATTTTAAAATTTTCTTTTTCAAGCATCTCTTCAGCATTATAAATATGAGAAGGCAGTATTGGAAAAATCATCATATCTAAATAGTCTCTATACGGCTTTTCAAAATGAAAATCTATATTGCGACTATCAAATACTTCCACATTAGCAAATGTACTAATATCAAAGTCTTCATGTGCTCCTACGCAATTTTTTATATGTTCGTAATAAATAGAATCTGATTCCAGTTTTTTTATTGCATTAAATGTTGTTTCAACATCTTTAGTTGTGAGCTTTTTTCCATCGTGCCAAAATACATCGTCTCTCAATGTTATGGAAAGCGATGTTTTATCTGGAGATAATACATAATACTCAACTATTTGTTGAGTTGGTACTCCTTTTTCATCGTAATTGAATAGACCTTCAAATATTAATTTTGAAAAGTAATAATATGTGCTGTTTGAAGCATATAACGGATTAAATGTATCTGTATTTACTATGGGAATAGTAATTTCACCACCCGGTGTGGCACTGATTTCAGATAATTTTTCACGTTCTAATTCAGTATATTCAATATCCTTTTCTTTTCTGCCACATGCAGTAAAAAGAATTAGTATAAATATTATTGTAATATATTTAAATCTTTTCATAGAGCGTTTTCACTTTCTTTCTAAGTCCTTTAAAAAAGTCTTTAGTCACATGAAATAAATCTATATGTTCATCTTTTATATCTATAGGCGGTATTCTGTATTTATCATAGATTAAATGATACATCTTATAATTTTTTAGCACATCTTTAACATACGCTTTCGTTTCATTTACAGGTATGCTTTCTATATCTTCAAAATTTTCTAAATCTGTAATCCAATTTGCAACATTTCCCATGCCGGCATTATAGGCCGCCAAACTGATGATTAGATTGCCATCATATTTATTAATCAACTTTTTTATATAATAGCTTCCTATTCTAATATTATCATCTGGATTTGTTAAATCGTAGTTTAATAGATCTAATTCATTTGCCAATTCTTCGGCAGTGTCTGGCATTATCTGCATAAGTCCTATTGCTCCTTTGTCAGATACTGCCGCTTTATGAAATTTACTTTCTTTGTCGATTATTGAATAGATAATATTTTTATCAATATTATATTCTTGTGCATATTTTAAAACTATATCTGAATACGTTTTGGGATACTTTATATTTATAGCGAGATATATACCTAAGATAATTATCGCTATAAAGAGTATCATTTTAATCAGCTTCTTTGTGCCTTTGAACAAAATATGAATACCTCTTTTCTAATCTATTTAATTCATATATTATTGATTTTTTTAATTCCTCAATCGTCTTATCATTGATGATATAGATATCAGAATTTCGCTTAATATAATCGTCGGAAAAGTTTGATTCTATTCTGAGGATAGCCTCATTTTTAGAAATATTATCTCTTTTCATAAGTCTTTCAATTCTATTTTCCTTATTAGATGAGATTGCCCATATTTCATTAAATCTAATATTGAGACTTTCGTGTAGTCTTAATGTCTGAAATAATAATGGTATTTCTAAAAATATTGGTCTATCTGTGTCAGTTTCTTTTATGATTTTATAAGCTTCTTTAATTATCTTAGGATGCATTATATCTGTCAATATATTTCTTTTTGTTTTATCAGAAAATATTGTTTTTGCTAAAAGTTTTTTATTTATTTTTGATCCTTCTATAATTTCATCTCCAAGTTTTTGAACTATTTCTTCTATTATTTGTTTTTGTTTCAAAAGCTCTCTATTGATTTCATCATAGTATATAACTTTATAGGAATTTTCTTCTATAAATTTTGCGCATATGCTCTTTCCTGATGAAATAACTCCAGTTAAGGCGATCAGATATTTGCTACTTTGTTTCATACCAGTTTTTTCCAACATTTATATCTACTATCAATTTTACTTTGAGATTTAGTGCGTTTTGCATCTCTTCAATCATTATATTCTTTACTTTTTCGACTTCTTCATCGGCACATTCTACAATCAATTCGTCATGGACTTGTAAAATTAGATTAGCAGTTTCAGTATCTTTTTTTAATCTCCTATATACATTTATCATTGCTATTTTTATAATATCGGCAGCAGTGCCTTGGATTGGCGTATTTAAGGCTATTCTTTCGCCAAACTGTCTGATATTATAATTTTTGGCATTGAGCTCAGGTATATATCTCTTTCTGTGCAAAAGAGTTTCTACATAGCCTTTTTCTTTTCCCAATTCAACAATATCGTGCATATATTTCTTTATTGAACTGAAATGATTTAAATATCTTTCGATATATTCTTTTGCTTCTTGTCTAGGTATATTAAGATTTCTAGATAATCCAAAATCGCTGATGCCATAAATTATACCAAAGTTAACGGCCTTTGCTCGCGAACGTAATAGTGGCGTTACTTCATCTTTAGGTACATGAAATACATTAGCTGCCGTGTCCTTGTGTATATCTGTTCCAGTTTTAAAAGCCTCGATCATATTTTCGTCTTTGGCGATTGATGCCAATACTCTTAGCTCAATTTGAGAATAGTCTGCATCTATTAATTTATATTCTTCTTTGCAAGGAACGAATGCTTTTCTTATAAGTCTGCCTTCTTCAGATTTAATTGGGATATTTTGTAGATTTGGATCTGTCGAAGATATTCTACCAGTGGCCGTTATCGTTTGATTAAAAGATGAATGAATCTTTTTATCATCTGCAATCAGATTGCGCAGTCCATCAATATATGTGGATTTTAATTTTGACATCTGCCTATAATCGATAATCTTATTTGCAATATCGTGATCTGCAGCTAGCTTTTCTAAGACTTCCATATCTGTTGAATAACCTGTTTTAGTCTTTTTTATAACGGGCAATTTCATCTCATCGAATAAGACTTCGCCCAATTGCTTAGGTGAATTTATATTAAATTCTTTGCCCGATTCTTTATAAATTGCCTCTGTCAGTTCCGTAAGCTTTGAATCAAATTCCTCTCCCAGTTCATCTAAAACTTTTGTATCGACTTTAAAGCCTATAAATTCCATATCGGCAAGTATCTCGGTAAGTGGCAATTCAATGTCGTGGTAGAGATTTTTCATATCAGATTTTTCAATCTCTTCCATCTGAATATCATAAATTTGACTTACAGTATAGAGTGCATTTTCTAAAAATTTTGATATATTTTTAGGATCAGCCTTTGCTATTTCATTGTTCTTTTTATATTTCTTAGATATTTCATTAGGTATATCAAATTCTGAAATATCATACTTTGCACTTAATTTAGCAATATCGTAATTAGTTGTTGGATCTAATAGATATTCTGAAACTAATGGATCAAAATCTATATTATTATATGAAATTGCCTTAGATTTTAAAAATAAAATATCGTCCTTTATATTAAAACTTCTTTTTGCAATATTTTTATTTTCGAAAATTTCAGCAAATTCTTCTATATTATAATTATCTAATTTATTTACGAAGGTTTTTTCGTCTATTAGGAATCCAATATATAATGGCTCATAACCAAAATATGGTTTCCCGTCTGCTAAAATTTTAAATTCTACTACATCTGCTTTTTTTGCTAAATCAATTATTTCTTTGCTGTCGGCATTATACTTAGTATTGTGAACTATTTCTTTTAAATTAGATTTTTCATTTGAATCATCTAATTCAAATCTCTTTAAAAGTGAATTAAATTCATATTTTTTAAATAGCTCAATCAATTTATCTTCATCAAATTTTGCAAGTTCAAAATCTGATAAATTAAACTCAATTGGTACATCTGTCCTTATAGTACCTAGTCTTTTACTCATGAAGGCTTGAGCTTTATTCTCAATTAGATTCTCTTTCATCTTGCTCTTTTTCATAGAATCTACATTTTCATAGAGATTTTCAATACTCTCATATTCTTTCATAAGTTTTAATCCAGTTTTTATTCCAATACCAGGCACTCCAGGAATATTATCGGAACTATCACCCATAAGCCCTTTTAAATCGATTAGTTGCTTAGGTGTGAGACCATATTCTTTATCAATTGCCTCTATATCATAAATATCCGTAACAGAACTGCCTTTCTTTGTAAATAAAACTTTTGAATTTTCATTTACTAATTGTAAATAGTCTCTATCGCCTGTTAGGAATAAATTTACAATATTCTTGCCATCAGTTTTATCTGCAATTGTCCCAGCCAAATCATCGGCTTCAAATCTTTGCTTTTCTAAAATTTTAATATTCATTGCATCTAAAATTTCATATATGATTGGCAATTGTTGCAACAATTCAGACGGAGCTTTCTGTCTGGTGCCTTTATATTCTGCATATTCTTCTGTTCTAAAGGTAGGCCCTTTCATATCGAAACATATGGCAATATATCTGGGCTCATATTCTTTTATCGTATTGTGAACCATATTTATAAACCCGTACACAGCATTTGTGTAAAAACCTTCTTTTGTCGTGAGTAATGGCAGAGCGTAAAATGCTCTAAAAAATATTGAACTACCATCTACTATTAAAAATTTATCTTTTTTCATTTCAATCTCCAATCTGTCTTGTTTTGAGCTTCTTATTTTCAATTTCCATAATCTGTTTCAATTCTTTTATATCTGTATCCATATTTAGCCAAAGATCTTCACAATCCTTAGGAATGATGACTGGAAGTCTATTATGGATATATTTGGGTACTCCGTATGAATCGGTTGTCAATATGCTAAAGCCTTCAAATGTCTTATTGTCTTTATCTTTAAATCGATTGAATATAATTCCAATTGAAATTAATTCACCATCGAAGATTTCAAATTTATGACTCGGCTGTTTTGACCATTCGTAAAAACTACTGACTGGCAGTATACCGCGCCTAAGTTTAAATGAATTAGCAAAAAACGATTTAGTATTTACAGTTTCTTGTCTAGCATTAAAGATATTTTTTCCTGTATCATACAAAGGAAAATTCCAATCTAAAACAGAAAGCATTCTATAGTTTTCGTTCTGTCTTATAATTGGAGCGCGCATTCCTGGAAAGTAATCTCCATTGAAGCTTTTGTCAGATAGATCTGCTTTATGTTCTATACGATACCTTTTCATTAATGCTATAACATCATAGTCTAATCTAAAAGATCCACACATATTTATCACCATCTTTATTATAGCTTAAATCGCCTTCAATTATAATAGATATTTAGAATTTAAATTCATTGCATAAAAAAACTCGGAATTAAATCCGAGAATTTTTATAAATCTTAATCATTACCTACCAAGGTATTAAAGTTTACTACTTCGACTTTTTCTTTTTCCTCCGGCAATAATTCTATTACAGGATCTGGAGTAGATTCTTGAATTATAGCTCCACCTTTTTGTTTGTCGACAATTTGTCTAACTCCCCAAGAGGCAAGTTCTTCGTTAGTTCCTATCCATACTGGTGTGCCTTTCCCAACTTTTGGAAAAACTTCTGTTTCTATATCATAGTTGAACATTCTAATGCAACCATTAGATACATAAGAACCAATTTGCCCTGGTAAGATTGTGCCATGAATGCCATAGCCTCTTAGCTTTGGACCCAAGTTTAAACCTAGCCATCTTTCGCCAAGTGGATTTAATGGATCATCTGCTGCTCTAGGCTCGTATTTGCCATTCATGCCACCCCATGCTGGATTTACAACTTTAGAATTGATCTTTCCCTTTGCTGAAGGAGTTGGAGTATCTTTTGCTCCTAATGCAACTGCATATTTATTTACCGTGATATTTCCATGATAGAGAGTTAAGGTTCTTCTAGATTTATTAACTGCAATCCAATAACCTTTTGTAGGTGGTTTCTCGATTAAATCATAGACGATTAAATCGGGATTGTATAATAAATCCTTAGTTCTTTTTCCCAAAACTCCATCTACTTCTAGATTTGCAATTGCTTGAAATTTTTTAATCTGAGCTACTCTTTCAAATCTATTTTTTTCATTTAAAAAGTTATTCTGTCTTACGAACTTTTCAGCATAGGCAGTAGTATTTAAAAGTATAAATGCTAATAAAAATGTAAATATTGTTTTAACTCGTAATTTCAATAGTCTGACCTCCAATAGACATTATTATATACTAATCGGATTGAAAATTTGTTACAATACGATTAATTTTTATAGCATTTTCTTTAAATATTCTCCAGTATAAGAATTTTTATTTTTTGATATTTCTTCAGGTGTTCCTGTGGCTATTACCGTGCCTCCACCATCTCCACCTTCAGGTCCTAAATCGATAATATAGTCAGCAGATTTAATTACGTCTAAATTATGTTCTATCACGACTACTGTATTACCTTTATCGGTAATTTTATTTAATACATCAATCAATTTGTGAATATCTGCAGAGTGAAGACCTGTTGTGGGCTCGTCTAATATATACATAGTCTTACCTGTCGATTTTTTACTAAGTTCTGTCGCAAGCTTCACTCTTTGAGCTTCGCCGCCTGATAATTGCGTAGACGGTTGCCCCAATTTTATATAGCCTAAACCGACATCAAAAAGAGTTTGTAGCTTTCTAACTAGCCTTGGATGGTTTTTGAAAAATTCTAATGCTTCTTCAACTGTCATATCTAAAATGTCTGCAATATTTTTGCCCTTATATTTTACTTGCAATGTCTCTCTATTATAGCGTTTCCCCTTACATATATCGCAAGGCACATACACATCCGGTAAAAAGTGCATCTCAACTTTAATAATTCCATCTCCATTACAAGCTTCACATCTACCGCCCTTTACATTGAAGCTAAATCGGCCTTTTTTATAACCTCTGATTTTAGATTCATTTGTCGATGCATAAATTTCTCTTATTATATCGAACGATCCTGTATAAGTTGCAGGATTTGATCTTGGAGTTCTGCCAATAGGACTTTGGTCGATTACGACGACTTTGTCTAAGTTTTCAAGTCCTTCTATATCTTTATATTCACCAGGCACTATTCTGTCATTATTAAGTCTTTGGGCTAAAGATTTATAGAGTATCTCATTTACTAGAGAGCTCTTACCAGAACCTGATACTCCTGTTACTGCGACCATAATGCCTAAAGGAAATTTTACATCTATATTTTTTAAATTGTTCTGTTTTGCTCCAATTACTTTCACATAATTGCCGTTGAATTCTCTTCTCTCTTTGGGAACTTCGATTTTCTTTTTTCCGCTCAGATAAGCGCCTGTAATAGAATCTGGAACCTGCATAATTTCATCTGCCGTCCCTTGTGCTACTATATGGCCACCATGTCGCCCTGCGCCCGGCCCAATATCTATAATCATATCTGAAGATCTCATTGTATCTTCGTCGTGCTCGACTACTATTAGAGTGTTTCCAATATCGGTTAAATCTCGCAAAGATTTTAAAAGTTTTTCATTGTCTCTTTGATGTAGTCCAATACTTGGCTCGTCTAATACATAAATAACTCCGACAAGACTTGAGCCGATTTGGGTTGCAAGCCTTATTCTTTGTGCTTCTCCGCCCGAAAGAGTTCCCGAAGCTCTCGAAAGGTTTAGATAATTGAGGCCCACATTTTTTAAAAAATAGAGTCTATCTTTAATTTCTTTTAAAATTTGTCTGGCAATAAAATTTTCTTTTTCCGTAAGTTTTAAATCTTCAAAAAATTCTATCGCCTTGTCTACAGATAGATCTGTGAGTTCAATTATATCTAGACCGCCAACTTTAATTGCCAATACTTCTTTTTTCAATCGCTTGCCGTGACAGTTTGGACATGGTATTTCAGTCATAAAATTACCAAGTTTATCCATCATAAAATCACTATTAGTTTCGTGGAATCTTCTATTTATATTGTTTACAACGCCTTCGAATCTACCAGTATATACTTTTTGGCCCGAAAAGTAACTATCAAATTCAAATTTCACATTTATATCTGAACCATAAAGGATTGCATCTAATAATTCTTTAGGTGCATCTTTAATCGGTGCATCAGTCGGAAATTTAAATTTCTTCGCTAATTCTTTGAGCATTGTATAATAGTAAGTGCCTTCAGACGTTGAATAAGGTGCTATTGCACCTTCTTCGATTGAAAGTTCTGGATTTGGAATTATCAAAGAAGGATCAGGCTCTTTTGAAAAACCAATTCCATTACATTTTGGACAAGCGCCTAATGGATTATTAAATGAAAAAAGTCTTGGAGAAATCTCTTCAATCGTAATATTGCAATCGGGGCAAGCAAGCTTTGAGCTATACAATATGCGTTCGCCATCTACAATATGCGCAACTACTAATCCATCGGAATGCTTTAATGCCAATTCTACTGAATCTGACAATCTGGCATTTATCCCTTCTCTAATTATGATTCTATCTACGACAATATCTATATCGTGTTTTTTGTTTTTTTCTAATTCTATATTTTCAGATAGATCTCTAATCTCGCCATCTACCATAACTCTTACGAAGCCTTCTTTTGCTATTCGTTCGAGCAATTTTTTATGTTCTCCTTTTTTACTCTTTACGACGGGAGAAAGTATTTGAATTCGAGTACCTTCTTCTAATTCACAAATAGAATCTACAATTTGATCTACCGTTTGAGATCTAATTTTTTTACCACATATTGGACAATATGGTATGCCTATTCTAGCGTATAGCAATCTCAGATAATCATAGATCTCAGTCACTGTTCCTACTGTCGACCTCGGATTTTTAACAGTAGTCTTTTGATCTATAGAAATCGAAGGTGAAAGTCCAGAAATAAATTCCACATCTGGTTTATCCATTTGTCCTAAAAACTGTCTTGCATAACTCGATAAACTCTCCACATATCTTCTCTGGCCTTCTGCATAAATAGTATCAAAAGCTAGTGAAGATTTACCAGAGCCTGATAAGCCAGTAATTACAATAAATTTATTTCTGGGCAAATCTAAATCTATATCTTTTAAATTATGTTGTTTAGCTCCTCTTATAATAATTTTATCCGTATCCATATCTACCTCTTACTTAATCATTTTTCTCAGCTGTTTTATTTTATCTCTCAACTCAGCTGCCTTTTCGAAATCTAGTTCTTCTGCTGCTTTGCGCATTTCAAACTCTAATGCTTCTATCATGACAATAATGTCTTCATTTTCGTATTTATCTGTTTCTAATTCATAAGGTTTTGCATCATCGGCTGCAATTGTTGCCGAGATTACATCTCTAATTTCTTTCTTTATTGATTTTGGTACAATTCCATGCTCTTTATTATATTCAGATTGTAATTCTCTACGTCTTTTAGTCTCGTCGATAGCTCTTTTCATCGAATCAGTTATTTTGTCTGCATACATTATAACGCGCCCTTCAGCATTCCTTGCAGCTCTGCCGATAGTCTGAATCAATGAAGTTTCACTACGCAAAAAGCCTTCTTTATCAGCGTCTAAAATTGCAATTAAAGAGACCTCAGGCAAATCTAGTCCCTCTCTCAATAGATTTATTCCGACTAATACATCGAATTCTCCAAGTCTAAGCGATCTTATAATCTCCATTCTTTTAATAGTATCTATATCTGAATGCATATATGTTACTTTAACATTGGCTTCTTTTAAATAAGTTGTTAAATCCTCTGCCATCTTCTTGGTCAATGTTGTAATTAAAACTCTTTCGCCTTTTTTAACAGTCTTTGCAATTTCATCTAGGAGATCATCAATTTGAAATTCTGTAGGCTTAACTTCAATTTTTGGATCTAATAGACCTGTTGGCCTTATAATCTGTTCTGCTGTTTGAACACTATGTTCTGATTCGTATTTAGATGGCGTTGCCGAAACGTAAATAGATTGATTCATCAGATTTTCAAATTCATTAAATTTTAAAGGCCTATTATCTAAAGCCGATGGCAATCTAAAGCCATATTCTACCAATGTAGTTTTACGAGATCTATCTCCTTCATACATTCCTCTGATTTGTGGAATTGTAACATGAGATTCATCTATAAATGTTATGAAATCTTTTGGAAAATAATCTATTAAGGTATATGGTCTACTTCCAGGCGGTCTTTGACTCAAATGCCTTGAGTAGTTCTCAATACCCGAGCAAAAGCCCATTTCGGATAACATTTCTAAATCGTAATTTGTTCTTTGCTCCAATCTTTGAGCTTCTAATAGCTTTTCTCTATCTCTCAAATACTTTAATCGCTCGTGCAATTCCTCTTCTATTGTAACAATTGCTTTTTCAACTTTTTCTTTACTTGTGGCATAATGAGAGGCAGGAAAAACTGAAATGTGATTTCTATATCCCACAATCTCACCAGTCAGATAGTTTACTTCTGTAATCCTATCGATTTCATCTCCAAAAAATTCCACTCTATAAATATTATCTGACGATGCAGCGGGAAATATCTCTAATGTATCTCCTCTAGCTCTAAATGTAGTTCTTACAAAATTTATATCATTTCTTTCATATTGAATATCGACTAATTCGCGCATGACATCGTCTCTATCTTTGATCATGCCAGGTCTTAAAGAGACTACTAGACCAGAATAATCTATTGGGTCTCCAAGGCCATATATACACGAGACTGATGCCACAATAATTACATCTCTGCGCTCAAATAAAGACATCGTTGCAGAGTGGCGCAATTTGTCAATCTCTTCGTTAATTTGAGAATCTTTTTCAATAAATGTATCAGTCTGAGGGACATATGCTTCAGGTTGATAATAATCGTAATAACTTACAAAGTATTCGACAATATTTTCAGGAAAAAACTCTTTAAATTCACCTGCCAATTGATATGCAAGCGTCTTATTATGGGCAATTACTAATGCAGGTCTTTGTACTCTTTCAATTACATTTGCCATTGTAAAAGTTTTTCCTGAACCAGTAACTCCCAATAATGTTTGATGATTATATCCTTTGTTTAATCCGTCTACTAATTTATCTATGGCCTGTGGCTGGTCGCCAGTAGGCTTGAATTCTGAATTTAGAATAAATTTATTCATAATCTCACCCCTCGAAAACATCTGTTCTAATGATACACCCTGAACGCTACTTTGTCAAAACAAAAATAGGGCATGAGTTAATTTATACCCACGCCCGCTAAATTTATTTAATTTTTTGACGAATAATTTTCAATGCCTCTTGTAATTGATTGTCTTCTTTAAGATTTTCAAAGCCTATCTTCTTAACATCTTCATTGAGCTTGACTTCCACATCTGGCTCAATGCCAAGTCCATCGATATTTTCACCATTAGGCGTGAAATATTCTGATATGGTCAGTTTAATTCCTGAGCCGTCTGGCAATGTCTTGATAGTTTGCACAACACCTTTTCCAAATGTCTTTTCTCCTATTAATAAACCCCTATTGTGATCTCTTATAGCTCCTGCCAGAATTTCAGAAGCACTTGCAGAGCCTCCGTTTATTAAAACTACCATAGGAATATCGATCATTTCTTCGTCTGAATAATATTTATCATCGGCTACACCGCCTTTGCGCTCTGTGTAGACAATCATGCCTTTACCTAATAATTCATCAGCTACAGCAGTACATTCAGACAATAATCCACCAGGATTTGAACGTAAATCTAATACCATTCCTTTATATTTATCTTTTTTAATCTTTTCGATAATCTCTTTGAATTCATTATATGTTACTTCATTAAATTGAGATATACTTACATAGGCAATGTCTTTATCGAGTTTTTCAAGTTCAACTGTTATAACTTCGATTTCATCTCTAGTGATTGTCAAGTCAAATTCTTTTTGCTTCTCACCTTCACCTCTCCTGATGGTCAACACTACATCTGTATTTTTTGGACCTTTTATCTTTGAGGTGGCTTCAGTGAGTTGATCGGAGGTATAGACTTCGCCATCTACTTTTATTATTTTATCTCCAGTTAAAATACCAGCCTCATAAGCTGGAGTATTTTTTATTGGCGATACTACTGTAATAAAACCATCCTCGGCTGCATGGACATATACGCCTATTCCAAAGAATTTTCCCGAAGTATCTTGCATAAATTCATCAAATTCTTCAACAGTCATATATTCAGAATATGGATCGTTTAATGCAGATACTACTCCTTTATATATGCCTTCTGTCAATTCTTCATCAGTTATATCTCTCAAATAATTAGTCTTAATGAACTCTTCTATATACTTTATCTTCTTGACGATATTTTCATCATCATTTGCATTATATGCCATTGATTTATTTTGTCCCATCTTGAATGAGATAATAGAAGATAGGATGACTGCAGCTATTAATAATATTATAAATTTTTTGTTTTTCATATTGTCTCCTTTATAGCCAACCCAAAGGATCAGTCGTATTTCCGTTTATTCTGACTTCAAAATGTAGATGTGGTCCAGTGGAATATCCAGAATTTCCCACATAAGCAATAGTTTGACCTCTATTTACGTATTGACCTACCGAAGCATTAAAACCAGAACAGTGGGCATAGAGCGTAACTACTCCATCTCCGTGAGAAACCATTATGCAATAGCCATATCCGCCTTTTCTAGATGCAGATATAACAATGCCTTCTTCAGCTGCCACTATTGGCGTTCCGCTGGGTGCTCCAATATCAATACCTGAATGAAACTTTGGAACTTTGAATATTGGATGATTTCTAAGTCCGTAATAAGAAGTTATGCGATTATATCCAGGCAGAGGCCACAGCAATTCTCCATTGCCAAGTTTACCCTGATATTGCTGATTTTTTGCCTCTTGTGCTCTTTTGCGTCTTTCTTCTTCGGCCTTTCTTTTGGCTTCTAATTCTGCTTCTAATTTTGTAATTTGAGCATTGATCGATTTAGTCTGCTCCACAAATTTATCATATTCTGCCTCAGCCAATTTTAAATCTGTGACCAGATTATCCATATAGCTTTTCTTTTCTGCAGTAGCTGCTTCTAATTGACTTTTTCTTTCTTCAAGTTCAGCTTTCTTTTGCTTCTGTTCTATTAGCTGTTGTGCCAAGAGTTTTTCTGTTTCATCTATGACTTTGATCTGTCGATTAGTAAAATCTATTAAGTTTTTGTCTTGATTTGCCACTCTTTCTAAAATATCATAGCGCATTAGTAAATCTTCGACACTATTAGAACCTAAGATTACTTCTAAGTTTGAAACATTTCCCCTCATATAAGAAACTCTAAGTCTCTTTGTGAGCATTTCTTGTTTTTCGTCTAAATTGTTTCGTGCTTCATGTAATTTTTTATTATTGATCTCGATAGCTTCAGCCAATTCTTGTAATTCTTTTTCCACTTTTAATAGAGCTTCTGTGGAGCTTTGAATTTGATTGTCGAGTTTGTCTATATCATTAGAGACTTTATTTACTTCACTTTTAATATTTCCAACTTCTTCTGCTTTTTCTTGTTCCAGTTTTTCACTCTCTTTAACCTTGTCTTTCAAATCTTCCAATTGTTTGTTGGCATAGACGATTGAAAAAGTTGATATTAGCATCATAAAAGCAAGTAAAAATGTTAAAAAACGTCTTTTAAATTTCAAAAAATCACCTAAGCTTTCAAATATTTTCTTAAAGACCAGATGCTGCCGATAGAACCTACGCCAAAACCAATGGCCAAGAATATTATAGATATATCCATATATAATTGTTGTGGCTTTATCATATAGGTCTTTATTGATTCATATAATCTGGGATTCATGCTTTCAAATATTGCATTATATATCACAAATAAGAGTACACAAGCAAGTATTGCTCCAACTAGAGCAAAGAATAGTCCTTCAAAAATAAACGGTCCTTTTATAAATCCATTCGTGGCTCCGATATAACGCATAATTTCAACTTCATTTCTTCTAGCAGCCAAGACAGTCTTTACAGTATTTGAGATTATAAATGTAGAAACTCCAATCAGGCCTAGCATGAGGATTGCTCCTCCTACTTTTATAAATTTATTAGCCCCCACCATCTTTTCAATTGCATCTTTATGATATCTTATTTCTTCAATCCCTTTAAAATCTTTTATACTATCTACAACTTCTTGAGCTTTATCGATATTGTCTAATGTAATATTGAACGAAGCCGGATAAGGATTTGAAGGTAGTGCATCTAATATATCTGAATAGTCTCCTAGCATTTCTTTGCCTTTTTCTAAAGCTTCTGCTCTGCTTACATATATAATCGATTTAATTTCGTCAAAATTGTTTACAGCATTTATAATTTTTTCAACTTCTTCTGTTTTGATATCATCATCTAAAAATACAATGAGCTTATCTATTTTTGCAGTACTTTGTTCTACTATGAACGAAATATTTAATACTAGCAAAAATATTAAGCCAAGCAATAAAAGCACTGCAGATATAGAGGCCGTCGTTGCAAGGCCTGTTCTTAGATTTCTCATAATGCCTTGCAATCCATTTTTTATAATGGATTTAAATAGTCTCAATTTTCTCATGATAATTTCCTCCGGCTTCATCTCTGATGATTCTTCCATCGTCTAATTCTACAACTCTTTTATTAAGTGTATCTACAATATTCATTGCATGTGTGGCCATTATTATTGTGGTGCCTCTCTTATTGAAGTCTTCCAAAGTTTTCATAATGTCCATAGCAGTATCATTATCTAGATTTCCTGTAGGCTCATCAGCTATTAACAATGCTGGATTGTTGACCATTGCCCTTGCAATTGCAACTCGCTGCGCCTCTCCTCCTGAAAGCTCTCTAGGATAAGATTTGCTCTTATTGCTTAAGTTCACTAATCCGAGCATCATAGGAACATTTCTTCTTATTTCCTTGTTAGATGCGCCTATAATTTCCATTGCATACGCGATATTTTCATATACTGTTTTATTTGGCAATAATCTAAAGTCTTGAAAGACAGTTCCAATTTGTCTTCTGTAAAATGGAACTCGTCTAAGTCCTAGGCTGCCGGCATTTTCATCTTTGAAAAATACTTTTCCTCTAGTCGCTTTTTCTTCGCAGAGAAGCAATTTGATTAGAGTAGATTTTCCAGCGCCAGATTTACCAACTAGAAAAACGAATTCTTTTGGATCGACTTTTAGATTAATATTTTGAAGTGCCAATACTCCATTATTATATTCTTTATAAACATTTTCAAATCTAATCATTTTTTCACCCTTGTCTTAATCAATATATTATTATAATATAAACTTGGTAAATATAAAAGCTTTTAGGCTTATTTAATTATTTGCATATTCAATAACGACTGTATTATAATAAATTCGTTAGGAGGAAGAAAATGTCAAAAACTATAGGAACCAGATCAATAGGTATAATTACGCCGATAATAAAACAAGGTGACGATTTAATTGAAATTTTAAAGAATTCTCTAATCGAAGCAGTTAACGAAAACAATATTGTCTTAAAAGACAAAGATATAATTGCGGTTACAGAATCGCTTGTGGCAAGAGCTCAAGGCAATTATGCTACAATAGAACAAGTTGCAAAAGATATAAGAGAAAAGTTTCCAAATGATATTGGAATAGTATTCCCCATACTTAGTAGGAATAGATTTTCAGTAGTATTAAGAGCTTTAGAATTAAGTGGAAGAAAGCTCAATATATTGCTAAGCTATCCCTCAGACGAAGTTGGAAATGAATTGCTCGATATTGATAGATTATATGAATTAAAAATTAATCCATATTCAGATGTTTTATCTCTTGAGCAATATAGAGAATATTTCAAAGATTCTGCAGTCCATAAGTTCACTGGCGTCAATTATGTAGAACTATATAAAGATATAGTTGGAGATGATGGAAATATCATATTTGCAAATGATCCTAAAGAGATTTTAAAATATACTAAAGATATTTTAGTTTGCAATGTACACGAACGCGATAGAACATCTAAAATTTTAAAAGATAATGGTGCCAATATAGTATATAATTTGGGAGATATACTTGCAGAAAGCGTAGATGGCAGCGGATATAATCCAGAATATGGGATAATGGGTTCAAATCTCAGCTCCGAAACTTCTATAAAGCTATTTCCAAGAGATGGACAAAAATTTGTTGAAGATTTACAAAAGACATTAAACGATCATTTCAATGTCCATTTAGAAGTTATGATATATGGCGATGGAGCATTTAAAGATCCAATTGGTCATATTTGGGAATTAGCAGATCCAGTCGTATCACCTGCTTATACTTCAGGACTTGAAGGCACACCTAATGAAATCAAGATAAAATATGTTGCAGATACAAGTCTCGCCAATTTAGATGCACAAGCCGCAACAAAGGCGATAAAAGAAAAAATCTTGAATAAAGAAATTCAATCTGCTGAAGAAAATGAACGTTTGGGAACTACGCCAAGAAGAATAACTGATTTACTTGGAAGCCTATGCGATTTGACTTCAGGCAGCGGCGATAAAGGAACACCTATGGTTCTAGTCCAAGGTTATTTTGATAATTTTGCAAGTGAATAATATATTAGATGCCCGAAGATTTAATCTTCGGGCATCTTTTCTATTTCTTTTTTAAATCCAAATTTTAAACATAATAAGAATATTACTAAATTTATAAAAACTGCTAAAGATTTTAAATAAAAAATCTCTGTCGTCAATACACGATAATTTATAACAGATAAAATTATTAATGATATAATTAAGAATCCATATATTCCAAAAAATCCAGATCTCCTAGTCTGATTCCCCTGCAATCTTATATTAAAAGGCTGAGATTTAAAAGCAATTCTCATGCTCAAGATCATTAATATTCCCATTTGAAAAATTGAGATAATAAATAAAGCTATATCAATTTTTTGTCCTAAAAAATAGATTATTATATTTAAAAGTAAAAATGCGGGCATTGCTATTAAAATAAAATAGGCTTTGAAAGTCCCCTTTAAAATTTTACTATCTTCATCATTCTTTCCAATATAATAGAGCCATTTCGGAAAACCTTGTGTAGAATATCTCAAAGTTAATATTGCCAAGCTAGACATCATTATGAAAACTGGATAAAACATCATTTTGCTCATCATAGGATTCAATTGCATATTATCTTTGTTTTTTAACAAATTTATTATTGGAAAAATCAAACCTAATGTAATTTGTGTCAAAAGATTAGATAATATTAGTCTATCTTTTAAGATATAAGACCATGCCACATGAAAAAAAGCTCTTTCTTTTCCTTTTTTCGTAAATAATTTTGCAAATAAATATTTAAAACCTATAATTTTTCTCTTTTTAATAGAAGATCTATCTAATAAAATTTTTGATTCAATCGAATTTTTAGACTTGATATAATAATATACTAAAAATATTGGGGCGATTATAGAAATAATTATCAGGATAATATTTAATAATGAATAATTGTTCTCTAAGATTAGTTCATAAATTCCAGAAAACCAAGCATTAGGAAATAGGCACAAAAAATAATTCCAATCCATTATATTTATATTATTACCAATCGATCCAAGTATTTGATAGACTACAATAAAGCCTATAGTTAATACGGATTGTATAAATGTCAAAATATCTTTTGCATATTCTTTATTAAATTTTTTAAACGCATAATTATATATTGCTGAAATTAGTCCGAGCCAAAGCATAATTATTAATACGAGATTTACTATTGCAATAAGCCCAAAGATTATTCCAAATTTTTTTATTCCAATCAATAATAAAGGAATTATCGCAACAATGCAATGTGTTATTATCGAATGCAAAATCGTATATATATTATATGCTTTATAAGTCATAGGGCTTACAGCTTTTGACATTATAATATTCTTATCACTCGAATCTAATACTTGTAGCTGATAAAATTGGGCCACCAAATTCATTGTATAAATAATAATAAAGAAATTAGAAACAAACATTATTTGCATAAGACTTGTCCCTAAAAATAGTGGCACCATCATAAATAGTCCAAATATTATATCAGGCAAATAGTTTAAAAATTTAATATATGCATATTTTACAAGACCTGCTTTAAAGTATTTTTCATTATTCAAATATAATTTTATTAATGCACTTAGTTTGTTCTGTTGTAAACCACTCTTTACTAATGGATTTGTCAGATAATAAAATATTCTATTCATATTCATTAGTCACATCGCCTTTAATTAATTGCACAAATTTAACAGCGTCTCCCATCTTATTGCTTTGACCCGTCTTTTCGATATAAAAATTTTCAAGCGATATATTTTCATCTGCTCTCAATTCTTCAATAGGCGCATCTGCAACTAATCTGCCTTTGTCTAAAATTATAATTCGAGAACTTAGCTTTTCTACAATTTCCATAATATGTGATGAATAAAATATTGTCATGCCAGAGTCTTTTAAAAGTTTTAGTACATCTCTCATTAGCATTACAGAATTAGTATCCATTCCATTAAAAGGTTCGTCCATAAATAAAATCTGAGGATCGTTTATTAAAGCAGCAATGATAGCAACTTTTTGTTTCATTCCCTTAGAATAAGTTGAGAGTCTATCATCAAATTTATTTATATCTAATTCTAAAAGTTCGGCTAATTTATGAATTTTTACTTCATTGCTTTCATAATCCATTTCATTCATTTCGAGTACGAATGTTAAGTATTCAATTGCAGTCAATTGTTCGATTAGAATTTCAGTTTCAGGAATATATCCAATTTTTGATTTATATTGATAATTATCTTTAATATCTTCTCCAAAAATTTTAACTGTGCCTGAATAATCATCAATTAAATTTAATAAAATTTTAGTTGTGGTTGATTTTCCTGCTCCATTTGGTCCTATATATCCAATTAATTCTCCTCGATATACATCAAAACTAATATCTTTAAGTACTTCACTTTCTCCAAAGGATTTACTCAAATTAGATATTTCTATAATTTTTTCTTTGGTCATTTAATTCTCCTTTAGATCTCATCTGCTCATAAATTCTTCGTTGTCTGATCTTTCTCTTTTTAATAATATTTCGTCTTTTTGTCATTGCACCAATTCCGATTAGAATTCCAGGTAACAATATTGATATTATAAAAAATGGCAAATTTAATTTAATATTGAAAATACTTAATACTAAAAATATGGGCGCCAGATAAAGATCTAATAGAAATTTTGAAATTTCTGAGCCGATAGCGACTTCAAAAATTTTTGATCCAGTTCCAATCTTTGCAATCATAAAAAAGAGTACGCCAAATATTGCTATTATAAATCCATATAAAAAATCTGTTATCGGTTTTTTTCTTATCCTCATTGTCTTTCCGACTAAAAAATATAATACAAAAATTATAAGGCAGACTATTAATTTAAATAATATATTATCTAGTGTAATATTGTTTTCATAAAAATAGCTGAATACTTTTAATAATAATACTGTGATTGCAATATTTATAATATGGCCCATTAAGGCTTTTAAATTATTTAAAATCATTATTTTCCCCCTGAAGCACCTTGAGATTTTAATAAAGTTTTCAAACCATCAGTAAATTCTATATTATCGTCCTCAAATACCCAAAGCGCCTCCAAATCATCATAACTTTCAACTAATTTCCTGCCTTCTTCATAGGGCATTAAGAATATAGCAGTAGACATAAAATCAGCAAATCCAGAATCAGGATGAATTATAGAAACTGAACTGAAATAATCGCCCGGCCAAAGTGTATCTTTATCAATCAAATGATGAAATCTTCTTCCATCAATATCAATATATCTTTGATAGTCCCCACTTGTAACTACGCATGTATCATTTGCAAAGACTATATCCACAAAATCTGGAATATCAGGATTTTCATCATAATTTGCTTTTTTGGGATTTCTGATTGCAACGCCCCATTTTTGTCTCATATTATCTAAGGGCTTTCCTATAATTTTTACATTACCTCCAGCACTTATAATGCCCGATTCTAATCCCATATCGACTAACTCATTTGCAATTATTTCTGTGGCATAGCCTTTTGCAATTGCACCCAAATCGATCTGCGTATCATTATTATTAATAAAAATTGTTGAATCTTTTTTATTCAGTACTAAATTTTTAATGCCTGTAAATCTATCTGCCTCTTTTAGAATCTCTTTTGTGGGTAAATGCTTTGAATCTGCAGGAATCTCTCCATCTTCAACCTCATCTCTCCAATCCGACCAGATATTTAATACTTTACCCATCGAAATATCTGTTTCATCTGAATAATCATTATAGTACTTAATTGATAGTTCAATCAGATCAAATAAATCTTTTTCCACTTTAACTGGTTTTATTCCAGCATTTTTATTGATTGTTTTTACATTATTTATATTCTCATATTCATTATATTTGTCATAATACTTGTGTAATTCATGAAATCTCTTCTCTGCGTATTCAAAATATTTATCTGCATCTTTTTCAGAAGCTGTATAAACTGTTATATCTATAATTGTATCGAAGGTATTAAAAAATGAATATTTAAATTTATGATATACTGTGCTATCTGAGCAAGCTGATAGAAATATCGCTATTAATATAATTGTGATTACTAATTTATTTTTCTTCATTATTTCCTCTCTTTGTTAATAAATAATCTTTATCATTTCAATAAGCTATGTTATAATAATAAATACTACTATAAGCTTATGAAGAATTCAAGATAATAATAGAGAGGTTAAAGATGCAAAATTACGAATATAAAATATTCACAGATGAAGGCGGAGATTTTGTCAACGAAATGTGCGATCCTAAAAAATTTATAAGATTGCCTATGCAAATTGAAATAGATGGAGATATTTTAACCGTTGACGAAAATATTAGCCAAAAGGATATCGATTCATTTTACGATAGTATAAGATCAGGCGTTTTGCCAAAGACATCGCAGATTAATCAATATACATTTGAACAATATTTTGAAAAAGAATTAAACTCAGGTAAAGATGTGCTTTACTTAGCTTTATCAAGCGGTGTCAGTAATCAATTTGAAACTGCTAATAAAACAGCAATGCAATTAAACAATAATTATGACAATAAAGTTTACTGCGTAGATACTATGAGTGCCACAATGGGAAGTTCATTAATTACTAAAAGGGCAATAGAAAATCGTGACTCGGGAATGAGTATAGAAGATAATTTCAAAGATCTTAATATATTTAAAGGCAAAATCAATCATTGGTTTACGGTGAATGATTTATTCCATTTAAAAAGTGGTGGCAGAATTTCAACTACAAAAGCTATTATTGGATCTGCCCTTTCTGTAAAGCCTATATTGATTATTAACGACTTAGGAAAATTAGAGCTTTTCCAAAGTGTACGAGGAAAAAAACAAGCTTTGAGAGTATTGGCAGAAAAGTTTAATAATAATGTTGAGAATGAAGTTGATGATGTGGTTATTACATACGTCGAGGACTTAGATTCAGCAAATTATGTAAAAGACTTAATAAATCAAACAGGCAAAGCTAAAAACATTCACACTTTGCCTATGTCGCCTATCATTGCAACCCATACTGGAATAGGCGCAATTACTTTGGGCTTCATTGGAAAAAATCGTAAAGAGATGAAATAGAATTTTAAAAATGAGTAGATAAATTTATCTACTCATTTTTTGCTATTATTATTCTTCTTCAGGTATATATTCTAATATATCTCCTGGTTGACATTCTAATACTTTGCATATTTCTGACAATGTACTAAATCTTATTGCTCTAGCTTTATTATTTTTTAAAATTGAGATATTCGCCATCGTTATACCAACTCTTTCCGAAAGTTCGGTAACGGTCATTTTCCTTTTTGCAAGCATTATATCTAAATTGACTACTATCATTTTTTTACCTCAAATTGTCAAATCATGTTCTTTTTGCAGATAGCATGCTTTTACAATAAGAATATACATAATCTTAGCAAAAAGCGCCACGGAAAGTGCTGCAAAAATTATTAATCCCAAAATTAAAAGTAATAATGGCTCACTAAATTTGTTATAATAAAAAAATAGTAATAAGAGTATATACATAATCGAAATTATAAATGCATAAAAAGATATTTTCTTTAAGCAAATTGAAGGCTCTTGAGAGAATATCTTATCTCTATAAATAGAGTCGCATATTTTAAAGGTATTAAATAGTATCAGATAGAAAGGAATAGCAGTCAGTAACACATAGTATCTGACGGGCGTTGCTAAATGTGCAACTCTCTTATAAGTAGATGCACTAAATTCTGCTAGCTTAGGCAATGCCGTAAATGCCAATATAGTAAGAATTATAGCTGTTAAAATTATTACTAGCATAAATATTTTTACTACTGTTTTTGTTTTCATAAAATCACCTTCATCCGCCTTCGTTTTCATCTAATAAAATTATATCAATTATGGATCATAATAAATAAAAGTAAATTAAAATAACAATAATCCCAGGAATTCCAAAGATTCCTGTAATCAGCGAAGTTATCCAATTAATTGGAATTGTTAGACCAAAAATTTTGCCTAATAGATTAAATAGTATTAATACTATTCCTCCAATGAGCGCATTTATCAATAATTTTAATATTGCTTTAAAGCTTAAGCCTAATATATATGCGCCGATTACTAAAATCAGAACTCCTAATATATAAATTGGCATTGAAATCCCTTCTTTCCTTAAAAATTATATCATAGTTTCAGATTAATTTTTCTAGGTTTATACATAATATTTTTAAGATTTTATTAAATTATGATACAAAAGATTTTAATTAAATTTTTAAAATACTATATTATAAAAAAGAGGCCGTTAAGCCTCTTTAATCATTTTTCTATACCAACTCTAGCTTTTACCCCATTACGGTAATAATGTTTTATTTCTTTCATCTCCGTAACTAAATCGGCAAAATCTATGATTTTTTCGTCTGCGTATCTACCAGTAATTACAACTTCCACATGTGGAGCACGCTTTTTTAAAACTTCGATTACTTCATCTACGTCAACTAATTCATAAAAGGTTGCAACATTTAATTCGTCTAATATCACCAAATCATATTCGCCATTTTTTAAAATGTCTTTTATCTTGTCAAAACCTTCTAATGCACATTTGAAATCTTCAGATTCTGGATCTTTATTGATAAAACAATCTCTTCCAAATTGTTCAATTTTCAAACCCGGTAAATACTCAACTGCTTTTAATTCGCTATATTCCATGCCTTTTATAAATTGACCAATATAGACCTTCTTATTAGCACATATGGCTCTTAAAGCTAAGCCAAAGGCTGCTGTAGTCTTTCCTTTACCATTTCCTGTATAGACTTGAACATAGGCTTTTTCCATTAAATCATCTCCTAAAAATTTCCATAAATTCTTCGCCTGTTATAGTCTCTTTTTGTAGTAGAAAGGCTGCTATCTCATGGAGTTTATCAATATTTTCTTTTAATATATTGATGGCATTTTCATGAGCAGATTCTATAAGCGTACGCACTTCTTCGTCTACTAATGATGCAGTTTCATCAGAACACATCAGTTGTGAATCTCCTCCTAGATATGGATTTCTGACCGATTCAACTGCCACAAAACCAATTTTTTCGTTCATTCCAAATCGTGTTATCATAGCTCTTGCAAGCTTAGTAGCCTTTTCAATATCGTTTGAGGCTCCACTCGTTTGAGAATTAAAAATTAATTCTTCAGCTGCTCGGCCGCCAGTCAATATTGCTATTTTTGAAAAAGCGTCTTCTTTGCTATAGAGATATTTTTCTTCTTCATCGACTTGCATTGTAAAGCCCAATGCTCCCGAAGTTCTTGGAACTATTGTAATTTTGTGAACTGGAGCAGTATTCGTTTGGGCTGCTGCAACAATTGCGTGGCCAACTTCATGATATGCAATGATTTTTTTCTCATCTTGATTTATCACAGCGTTTTTCTTTTCATAACCAGCCAATACAATATCTACGCTTTCGAGTATATCTTCGTCTATTACTTTATCTCTTCCGCATCTAACAGCTCTTAAAGCGGCCTCATTGACCATATTAGCAAGATCGGCGCCTGAAGCTCCCGCTGTAGCTCTTGCAATCATATTTAGATCTATTGCAGGGTCATGTCTGACTTTTCTAATATGGACTAATAAAATAGCTTCTCTTCCTGCTAAATCAGGAAGTTCCACAGGTATTCTCCTATCGAATCTGCCTGGTCTTAATAGTGCAGGGTCTAATGATTCAGGCCTATTAGTTGCGCCTAAAATTACGACTCCTTTATTAGATTCAAAGCCGTCCATTTCGCTAAGTAATTGATTAAGAGTTTGCTCTCTTTCATCATTTGAACTAAATCCAGCCGAATCTCTTTTTTTACCAATAGTGTCGATTTCATCAATAAATACGATACATGGAGCTTTTTCATTAGCTTGTTTGAATAGATCTCTAACTTTTGAAGCTCCTAGGCCCACAAACATTTCAACAAATTCTGAACCTGAAATTGAAAAGAATGGTACATTTGCCTCACCAGCTATGGCCTGAGCAAGCAATGTCTTACCGGTACCTGGGGGCCCTACAAGTAATGCCCCTTTTGGTAGTCTTGCTCCAATTTCAGCATATTTAGCAGGTTGATGCAAGAAATCTACAATTTCTTTTAACATATCTTTTGCTTCTTCTTGCCCTGCAACATCTGCAAAAGTAATTCCATCTGTCGGCTTTACATAAATTTTGGCATTGTTCTTTCCAAAACTCATGGGGCCGACATCGCCCATACTCTTTTTTATAACTCGCCCAAGTATTTGCCAAAGTATTATAAAAAATATAACAGAAACTAGAGTATTTAAAACTAACATTAAAATTGGATTTAACTGTTGAGAAACTCTTTTAAACTGTACCTTGTTTTCGAATAGTCTAGTAATTAAATCTCTATCTACTCCAAGTTCGAAGTTTTTAACTTTATAAATGGTTTCGTCGTCGCCTCGTAGTTTATATTTAGTTTCTCCGTCTAATATCTCTGCTTCTTTTATCTTATTCTCTTGAGTATGTTCAATAAATTGGTCATAAGTTACCTCAACTATCTTATCCTGCCTAAAGCCAGGAAAAATGAACATATTTAATATAAACAGCCCTATAATAACTGCTATATAAAACAGTATGGTCGGCTTTTTATTATTTTTAAAGTCTTTTATCATCTGCTACCTCCCGTCATATAAAGATACCCAATTATATCTAATTATACTCTAAGATTTCTTTGATAGACAGTTTTTCCAGATTTTATAACTCTTTGTACCAAATTAACTCCAAAATTATAATTTAAGAATTTATAATCTGGTGCATCTAAAAATATAATATCGGCTTTTTTCCCCGCTTCTAATGTGCCAATCTCTTTAGCTTTGTCGATTGCTGCAGCGCCATTTATTGTTAATGCACAAATAGATTCTTCTACTGACATACCCATATAAATTCCAGCAAGAGCAAATAATAAGGGTATTGAATTTGAAAAACAGCTTCCAGGATTGAAATCACTCGCTAGTGCTACTGAAGCATTTTGATCTATCATAAATCTAGCATTGGCATAATCTTCTTTCAGGCTAAATGCAGTCATAGGAAGCAATGTGCAAATTACACCGTGCTTAGCCATTTTTCTTATGCCATCTTCTGATGCATTTAACAAATGATCTGCTGAGATTGCTCCTACTTTTGCCGCAAGTTCAGCTCCTCCCAATTGCACAATTTCATCTGCATGAATTTTTAATTTAAAACCTTGCTCTTTCGCGGCATTTAATAGCTTTTCTGACTCTTTAATTTCAAATACATTCTTTTCTGTGAATATATCTACAAATTCTGCATATGAATTTGATTTTACCATCGGCAATCCTTTTTCGATAATATAGTCGATAAATTCTTCAGGATTGTCTTTATACTCATTGGGAACTGCGTGAGCAGCCATATAAGTCGAAATAATGTCGATGGGATGTTCGTTATTAAGTCTTTTAACGGCCTTGAGCTGTTTTTCTTCAACATCGTTAAATAGTCCATAGCCTGATTTAGCTTCAACTGTCGTTACACCGAAAGCAAGCATCTGGTCTAAAACTTTTTTTGCTTTATTCACAAGTTCGTCTTCGGTAGCTTCTTTTGTGGCCTTTACAGTCGAAGCTATACCACCTCCAGCCTCCATAATTTCCATATAACTAGCACCAGCAAGCCGCATATTAAATTCTTCTTGTCTATAACCACCAAAGACTAGATGTGTGTGTGAATCTACAAATCCAGGCATTATAACTTTGTCTTTGGCGTCAATAATTTCGTATTCATCGAGATTAAATTTTCTTTTTGCTTCATCTTTAGGACCAATATATTTAATCAAATCATCTTCAATTAATATTATACTATCAAAAAAAATTTTTAAATCGTTCATTTCTGAACCTTTTTTTGCTTCATCGCCTTTAAAAGTGATTATTTGATTTGCATTCTTTATTATATATTTATTCATATTACCTCCGAAAAAAGGATTTACCGAACGATTCGATAAATCCTATTGTGCTATATTTCACGCCTATTATTAAGCGCCATATTTATTGTATCTTTGTCGAAATAATCCATATCTCCACCAAAGGGCAAACCATATGCTATTTTTGTTACTTTTACATCATAAGGTTTTAGCATAAGTGCAATATAAGTTGAAGTCATTTCGCCTTCGGCACTAGGATTTATTGCTAAGATAATTTCTTTAACTTGTTCATTTTCAACTCTTTTTAGCAATTCATTCAATTTAATATTTGGATTTTCCTTTTTAGGATCGACTAATCCATTTAGAACATGATAAAGACCTCTGTAATCATCTGCATTTTCTAAAGCCATAACATCTTTCGCTTCTTCCACAACGCAAATCACAGACGAGTCTCTGGCTGGATCTTCACAAATATAACATGGATCTTTATCAGTCAAATTGAAACATCTATGACAAATTTTTGCATTTGCTCGTGTATTTACTATTGAATCTGCTAAAGCCTTTGAAAAACTTTGATCTCTGTTTATAAGATCATATGCAATACGCTCCGCAGACTTTTTGCCAATACCTGGCAATTTAGATAGATTGTTGATCAATTCTGCAAATGGAAATCTTTTATTATCCATATTACAGTCCAGGTATATTTAAGCCTCCGGTCAATTTTGACATGCCTTCGTTCTGTTTTTTGTCAGCTTCTTGCATAGCTTGATTAATGCAAACGACAATTAAATCTTCAAGCATCTCAATATCTTCCGGATCTACAATAGATTCATCAAGTTCTATTTTAAGTAATTCTTTTTTCCCGTTGACTACGGCCTTAATAGCTCCACCACCAGCCGTGGCTTCAATTTCTTGACTATCAAGTTCTTCTTGCATTTGCTCCATTTGCCTTTGTAATTTTTGCATTTGTTTCATCATATTGTTCATATTTTTTCCGCCCGGTCCGCCGGGAAATCTTCCTCTACCCATTTTATTCCTCCTAAATTATTTCAATATTATCTGCATTATCTTTACCAAATACGTTTAATACATTGTCGATAGCATCATCTATATTAATTTCGTCAATAATTATGACTCTAATATCAATATCTCTTTTATACATATCCTTTAAAGCTGTTTTTAAACCATTTATATTATTCGCGCTTTCAATTGCAGTCTTATGAAATTTATATTTTTCATTATAAGCCAAAGTCAATATATCATCTGAAAAATTATGAATTACTGCATCCTTCAATAATGCTGCAGTTGGTATAAGCCTCATATCCCGCAATCTAGAAAGTAGCTCCATCCAATCACTTTTTATATCCTCGATTGTAATTTGAGTCTTATTGTCTATCGTTAATTTTTTGTCCACATTGTTAAACTGCTCTGCAGCTTCGTTATTTTTATTTTCTTTAATAGTCTCTTCCTTGATAAATCTGTTATCTTCTTGCGCTATTAAATCGCTCTTCTTTTCTTCTTTTATGCTGATTTCTTTTCTAAAATTAGGATTTAAAATCAAGGATTCAAGCTTTTCTATTCTCTTGATTAAATTTTCTCGTTCTTGTGATTCTATTATCAGATTTACTAATGTCTTTTCAATCAAAACTCTTGCCTGATTAGTGTATTTTATATTTTGTGTAGCTATTTCTAATTTATCTATAAAATTTAGTATGTCTTCTAATTTAAAATTTTTTGATTGCTCTAGATATCTTTCATATTCAAATTCAATAATTTGATTGGCATCTCGATCCAAACATGCGCATAACATCAAGTTTCTGAAATGCTCCAATATATCTTTTAGCAATTGTTCAAAATCCTTGCCTTTTGAAGTGATAATATCTAATGTATTTAAAAGTTTTGCAGCATCTTTTTGATGAATTGCATCTACCAAATCGAATAGCAAATCATTATTGACAATCCCAAGTATTTGAACTGCACTCTCATAAGTTAAAGTATCTGTTTCAAATGAAAATAATTGATCCAATAAGCTAAGTGCATCTCTCATTGCGCCATCAGAATTTAAAGAGATAAGTTCTAATGCCTTTTCCTCAAATTTATAATTTTCTTTTTCACAAATTTTCGCTAATTGTTTTAATATTTCATTTGGACTTATTCTATTGAAGAAAAATTTTTGACATCTTGAAGATACAGTTGCCGGTATTCTTTCTGCTTCGGTCGTGGCCAAAATAAATATCAGATGTTGTGGTGGCTCTTCCAAAACTTTTAAAAGGGCATTGAAAGCTCCTTTCGACAGCATATGTACCTCGTCAATTATATATACTTTATATTTCAAGGTCGTAGGTGGATATATGACATTGTCTCTAATTTCTCTAATATCATCAACACTATTATTGCTAGCTGCATCCATTTCTATTATATCCATAGTGCGCTCTTCTAATGACAGTTTGCAATTTTCGCACGAATTGCAAGGATTGCCATCTGTTTGATTTAAACAGTTTACTGCTCTAGCAAATATTTTTGCAATTGATGTCTTGCCTGTTCCCCTAGTGCCTGAAAATAGATAAGCATGAGAAATTTCATTTTTTGCAATTTGAGCTTTTAAAGTCTCTGTAATATGATTTTGACCAACAATCTCGTCAAAGCTTTTTGGTCTGTATTTTCTATATAATGCTTGATACATAGTTTCACTCCCACAAAATATTATAACATAAATTTAGTAGAAAAAAAGCTTGCATATCTTCATATTTTTGAAAGCGGCTTTATAAAATTTATAAACTTAGAAATTTTTTTATAATTTAATCTATTGATAACAATAACCCCTTTAGTCAGCTAAATAGCAGCATAAACCTTTGGGGGTTATTTTTAATCATCAAATTATTATTATAAATTGCCTTTTAAACCTATTTCTTCGGCATATTTTTGCATTCCTTTAATCGTTTCTTCAAATAGATACTGTCTATCCCAACCTAATCTTTCCATTCCGTCTAAGATAATTTCTCTATCAACTCCAGCGGCAAATCTCTTATCTTTAAATTTTTTATTTAGTGATTTTACGCTTAAATCTAATACGGATCTGCTTGGTCTCATAAGACATGTTGCATTGATTAGACCAGTTAGTTCGTCTATTGTATATAGAACTTTTTCCATATTGCTCAAAGGCTCTATATCTGTCACTATTTTATATCCATGTGACAACACTGCTCTTATAAATTCTTCAGGATAATCTTCCTCTCTCAAAATCTTTTCTGTCATTTCGCAATGTCTGTCTGGATATTTTTCATAATCTAAATCATGTATGAGGCCTACAACGCCCCACTCGTCTGGATTTTCATTGAACACTTCTGCAAAATGACGCATAACTGCTTCTACTTGCAATGCATGCTTATATAGAGCTTCGCTTTCATTATATTTTAAAAATAGTTTTAAAACCTCTTCTCTTTTTGGAAATTCTTTCATGCTTATTCCCCCTTTTGAAGATTATATACTATCTTTAGTCCATTTTCAAACTAAAGCATATTTATTATATTTCATAGAAACATTTTATTTTATACCTCATTATGTTATACTCTAGTTAATATGGAATATCATAATTTGAAAGGAGATATTATGAATTTACAAATTGGAAACAAATCAAAAAACACGCTACTCTTTTTTTTGCAATCTGATGATATCAAAGCACAATTAGATGCAAAAAATATTAAGCAAAAATTTAGTGGCGAAGCATGTGAGATTGCTTATTTTGTTGATCAAGAAGATTGTGTAACAATGCTTTTAGGTCTAGGCAAAAAAGAATCGATTACTAAAAAAGTTGTTAAGACTGCTTTATCAAAAGCCGTCAGAAGTTTAAAAAAAGAAAAAATTTCGGATATAAATATAAATATATCTGAATGTGCAGGCTTAAGTGAATCTGAATTTTTAAATGCAGTTATTGAGGGTGTCAAATATGGCGATTATAGTTTTAATAAATATAAAACTACTGAAGATGAGCCGTTTGAAATTGATACTATCTATCTAAATACGAATGTAACTGATGCAGAAAAAATCTTGACAAGAGCGAATGGATTATTTGAAGGTATTAATTTTACTAAAGATTTAGTAAATGAACCTGCAAATACAATATATCCTGAAACTTTGGCAAATGAAGCAGAAAAACTGAGAGACTTAGGCGTTAAAGTTACGATTTACGATAAAAAACAAATCGAAGATATGGATATGAAAGCTTTTCTAAGCGTTTCTATGGGTTCAGAAAAAGAACCAAGACTTATAGTGCTCGAATATAATAATAGTGAAGATGAAAAACCACTAGCTCTTGTTGGCAAAGGCCTAACATATGATTCAGGCGGTTATTCAATTAAGCCATCTGATGGTATGAAAACCATGAAATCAGATATGGGTGGAGCTGGAACGGTGCTTGGACTATTTAAAGCAGTTGCCACAAATAAAGTCGAATGTAATATTGTGGGTGTTATCGCCGCATGTGAAAATTTAATTAGTGGCAGAGCGTATAAGCCTGGAGATATTGTGGGCTCAATGAGTGGAAAAACTATTGAAGTTGACAATACTGATGCAGAAGGTCGCGTAACCTTAGCTGACGCTGTTTATTATGCAGCTAAGACTTTTGAACCTAGAGGTCTAATAGATATGGCTACTCTCACAGGAGCTTGCGTCATCGCATTGGGAGAATTTTATACAGGTGCAATTACTAGAAATCAAGAATTTTTAGATGCTCTTTTACAATCAGCTAAAGAAGAAGACGAAAACTTATGGCAAATGCCCGTAGATGATGATATTAAAAAGCTAAATAATTCTGAAATTGCCGATATCAAAAACAGCGGTGGCAGACTTGCCGGCATGATAAGCGCTGGTTTATTCGTTGGAGAGTTTGTTCCTGAAGAAATTCCATGGATCCATTTAGATATTGCTGGTACCGCATTCATAGATACAGCCAGAAATTACTATGACAAAGGTGCAACTGGCCAGATGGTTAAAACTCTTTATAATCTAGTAAATAAATATTAAAATTGAGAGTCTGCTCTTTGCAGACTCTCTTTACTCATTGATTAAATTTTTAATAAATATTTCTATATCTTTCGGTTTTGTGGTGGGAGCAAATCTTGAAATGACATGTCCATTTTTGTCTACTAAGAATTTTGTAAAATTCCATTTTATATCGTTGCCAACAAGGCCCTTTTGCTCTGATTTTAAAAATTTAAATAACGGATCTTGATTTTCTCCATTTACATAAATCTTTGCAAATATCGGAAAACTTATTCCAAAATTTACTTTACAAAACTGTTTTATCATATTATTTTCTTCAGGCTCCTGATTGCCAAATTGATTGCAAGGAAAAGCCAATACTTCAAATCCATCATCTCTATATTTCTCATACAGTCTTTGCAAATCCTCATATTGATTCGTAAACCCGCATTTTGATGCCACATTTACAATTAACAAAACCTTGTTTTCAAATTCTCTCATAGAGCGAAGATTACCGTCGATATCTTTTACTTCAAAATCGTATATATTCATTTTCACACCTCTTTTTTCTTTATATTAATCTTTTACCCCAAATCAGTTATAGATTCACCTTTTTTATGCTATAATTTAATCTAAGTAAAGGAGGATTTGATTTGAAAATTAGAAAATGTGTAATACCTGCTGCTGGATTGGGAACTAGATTATTACCTGCCTCAAAAGCGGTGCCCAAAGAAATGCTTCCAGTTGTCGATACGCCTGTTTTAGAATTAATTGTAAAAGAAGCTGTCGATTCTGGTATTGAAGAAATATTAATTATTACTGGAAGAGATAAATCGGCAATCGAAAATCATTTTGACAACAATATCGAGCTAGAAGATCATCTCTTGAAGAAAAATGATCATATCAATTTAGATAAGATTGATAAAATAGTTAATATGGCTAGAATTTTTTATACTAGGCAAAATAAGCCACTAGGACTAGGTCATGCGATTTTATGTGCCAAAGAATTTATTGGCAATGAGCCATTTGCAATACTTCTTGGCGATGATATTATGCGTGCCAAAAAACCGGTCACAAAACAGCTTATTGACTGCTTCAATACATATAATGCTCCAGTATTGGGCGTGCAGGAAGTAGATGAGAGTGATATAAATAAATACGGCATTATTGATTATGAAAAAATTGAAGAAGATACATTTTTTGTAAATGATATGATAGAAAAACCTAAATTAGAAAATGCGCCATCTAATAAGGCAATACTTGGCAGATATGTTTTGACACCTGAAATATTTGATATTTTAGAAAACCAAAAGCCCGGTGTCGGTGGCGAGATTCAGCTCACAGATGCAATCAGAAATCTTTTAGATATACAGAAAGTCTATGCATATCAATTTGAAGGCAAAAGATATGATACTGGCTCGAAAATTGGTTATTTAAAAGCAATAGTTGAGTTTGCCTTGGTAAGAGAAGATCTCTCAGAAGAATTTGAACAGTATTTAAAAGCTTTATTGAAATAAATTAGAGGTTTGGCCTAATGGCTAAACCTCAATTTTATTTTATGAAATTAATACCTAGATTTATAAAATAATTTAACATTAAAGTATATGAAATTATTGTGAATGGCTTTGTGATAATTAATATTTTAAAAAACTTTTTAAAGCTCATTTCGTGAAGTCCTGCGAGCAAACAGAGTGCATCTCCAGGCGATATTGGAATTATCATCCCCCATAGAAATGCTTTTTTGAATCTGTCATTTTTTAACATAAAGTTTTCATATTTTTCGAATTTTCTTTTGCCTATAAGTGTTCTTACTAAAGGCCGCCCAAATTTTTTGGCGATAAAATAATCTATTACTGAACCTATTATTATTCCGATATAATTGTATATAAAGCCTTTTGTATAGCCAAATATCATAACGCCAGCCACACATGTCAATGCCCCCGGTATAATAGGCACCACTGTTTGCACAATCTGCAAAAATATAAAGATAATAGGCCCCCATATGCCTATATTTATCAAAAATCTATCTAGAGCTTTAGAGTCTGTAAATAGGCCTTCTCTATAAGCCCAATATGCAAATATTCCAGTGATTAGAAAACCTAAAATTGTCATTAGATTTATGAATTTATCTGAATCTAATCTATTATTATATTCTTTTTTAGAATCATTACTTTTTACTTTTGATATATGATTATTTATATTTATCGAATATTCCTCCGATGTAATCATGATATATCTCCTTTAGTTTTGGTTTTGTGTTTTTGATAAATCTGGCTGTATTTGATGGTATCATCTGTGATAGATATTCATCGTAAAACGTTCTAATCTTTGGCTTTTGTTCGATGATTCTATTATAAAGTATGGCATCTTTATAAGTTTCAAAAATTGATTTTGCAAAAATTTGCTTATCAAATTTCTTGCTTAATTCTTTTGCATTTATAGACATTTCTTTACGCAGATTATCATCGTCTAATAGATTTTTAATTTTATTTTGAAAATCTAATTTATCTTCATAAAAGTATCCATTTTTACCTGGAATTAAAACTCCTTCTAGGCAGAGATCATATCTGCAAATTTGTGGAAGTTTATTAGCCATAGCTTCGATATATGTCAACCCTTGCGTTTCACTTTGACTGGAACTTACAAATATATCTCCTGTTTTATAATAGTAAGGCACTTCATCAGGTTTTACCATATCTGTAAATATAATTTTATCTTCTAAATCTAAATTTTTAGTTTTTAATTTTAAATCTTGAAGATAAGGTCCTCCCCCCACAATCATAAATACAGTATCATCTTTATTTTTCAACACATCTTCTAAGTATTCAATCGTTTCGTCTAAATTTTTTTCTTTCGCAATTCTGCCTATAAATATTATTATCTTTTTATCTTGGAGTTTATATTTTTCTTTAATAGCATTTAAAATTTCTTCATCAGGTTCTTTGTAAAACTTGCTCAAATCAATCCCTGTGGGTATAACCCTAATATTATTATTTACTCCATAAGAAATTAGCTTTTCTTTGACCTTTTCAGTTGGTGCCACAATTATATCTGCATCGGTCAATCTCGTTTTGGAAAATGAGCCTACAATCTTTCTCCCTATCATTTTATTTATCATTAAATAATTTGTATAGTATTCATACATAGTATGGTAAGTATGCACGATTGCACAATTTGTCCTTCTGGCGATATATTTTGCATATGAATATGTAAAAAATTCGCATTGTGTATGAATGATATCAGGCTTCCAATCAATCAATTCACTGACTAGATGATCTGGCAATAACAGAGTTGCTCTGACATCTGGATACACATTTAAAGGCATGCTCTTTATAAAGTATATATCTTTACTTTTATAAGACTCGAGACTGTCAGAAGGTGTCAAAATCTTTACATCATGACCTAGTTTTTTTAGTTCCATATATAAATTTACAACGGATATTACAACACCGTTTATCTTTGGTTCATATAAATCAGTTGTTATTAAAATTTTCATAATTACCTCCGTGTTTATAATTATAACTCAAAGAAATTTAAAAGTCTTTAAATTTACTAATTTGTAAACTTTACTTAAACAAATTTAAATATTATTTAAGAATTTATTAGATATTATATAAAATTTTTCTACAAATAATTTTTTATTGTGTTAAAATATCGATTGGAGGATGATAAAATGAATTTAAAATTTGAAACTAGAAATGTTTGGCAAAATGTTTCAGATGATGAAAGAAAAGAAATTTTTAGATATTCTAAAGATTATATGAATTTTTTAGATAGATCCAAAACAGAAAGACTTGCTGCCAAAGAGATTGTAAGGCTCGCAAAAGAAAAAGGCTATATAAGTCTTGAAGAAAAAATCGAAATGGGATCTATCAAAAAAGGCGACAAAATTTATTATTTAAATCATGAAAAATCGGTCGTATTGGTCCATATAGGCGATGATTTAGAAAATGGTATGAGAATCGTTGGAGCTCATATAGATTCTCCGAGATTAGATTTGAAAGCCCTACCCCTTTATGAAGATGGAAATTTAGCATTATTTAAAACACATTATTATGGTGGAGTTAAAAAATATCAATGGACATGCATTCCTTTGGCTTTACATGGTGTAATATATAATTCTAAGGGCGAAAAAATGATCGTAAATATTGGAGAAGACGAAAATGACCCCGTATTTTATATAAATGATCTATTGATTCACCTCTCGAAAGACCAAATGGCAAAAACTCTCGCAGATGGCATCAGCTCCGAACAGTTGAATGTAATAGCAGGCCATGATGCAAAGACTGATGATAAGGATGAAAAAGAAGCCATTAAATTAAATGTCTTGAAATATTTTAATGAAAAATATGGAATAACAGAAGAGGATTTTCAAATTGCAGAATTAGAAATAGTCCCTGCAGGAAAATCTCGCGAAGTAGGCATCGATCGCTCGATGATCGCAGCTCACGGCCACGATGATAGAGTCTGCTCTTACGCTGCATTAGAGGCGATGCTCAAATTAGAGCAGCCACAAAAAACTGCAGTTGCTATATTTGTGGATAAAGAAGAAATTGGATCTGTCGGAAACACATCTATGAGCGCAAAGTTTTTTGAAAATATGATAGCCGAAATATTATATTTGCAAGGCAAAAAAGAAAATATTTTGTTGCGTAGAGCATTGGCAAATAGCGAAGTGCTTTCAGCCGATGTAACTGTTGCATTTGACCCTACATTCCCTGAAGTTGTAGACCAAAAAAATGCTGCAAAGTTAGGTTGTGGAATCGCAATTAGCAAATACACAGGCTCTCGCGGCAAAGGCGGCTGTAATGACGCAAATGCCGAATTTTTACAAACTGTAAGAAAAATTTTCAATGACAATGATATAATATGGCAAACGGGAGAACTTGGCAAAGGCGATCAAGGCGGAGGCGGAACAATTGCTTATATATTAGCTGAACTTGGAGCGCAAGTCGTAGATTGTGGTACTGCAATGCACAGTATGCACGCTCCTATCGAACTGCTTAGCAAAGCCGATGCCTATATGACATCTAAGGCATATTATGCATTTTTAAAATAGTTTAAAGGCACGTAATGCGTGCCTTTTTTATCTAATTCTATATAATGGATCACAAATTTCAAATATTGGACTCTTTATTGTAAAAAAATTTGAAGTGTCTATATACTTTTCTCTATAAGACCAATTGTCGTCAACGTTTAAATAAAGTTTTGACTCTTCGCCTCTATTATAAAGTTTATAACCGATAATATTGATAGTGTGTCTGCTATATGTTCCAAAAAACATGCTCAAGATTAAAGGACAACCGCAATCTAATCTTTCGATAATATAATCCGCAAAAGATTTTTTCCCGTTAAAAAATATAATATTTTTTGCCATAGCTTCATATCCAAAATACTTCCATAACAAATTTGTTATATTGTCAATAAAAAAAGGCTGAGTGCCTATCAAGCTGGTATAAAAAAGTCGTCTTTTAGCGATCTTTAAAGTAGTATAAAAAATTTTTTCATCGTCATATTTTATTTTATTAAATCCCGAATCTCTAAAGTATTGAAAAATTTTAGCAATACTCATCAAGCTACAATGTCTCTTTTCATCATATATATTCATGGGCATTATTTTATAGCCTTTTAAATACACTCCTTTTGAAAGCTCCCAACCATCATTGTATTTTTCTTTTATATGCAAAGCTGTATCTAAAATCTTTCCATAATTTCTCATAATACTTTATTCCTCTACTCAATTTAATAATTTATGTTATAATTTAAGTATATTATAACATAAGAGGAGGTTATGCAATGGATTTTATTGTTAAAACTATTGAATACGGGAGCCCAGAATACGAGGCTTCAATCGATTTGCGAAATGATCTATTTAGAAAACCTTGGGGTCTAGATATTCGTGACGAAGATTTGAGCTCTGACAAATTTATGAAAATGTATGGCCTATACGACAAAGACAAATTAATAGCCACCACATTTATTGCACATAAAGAAGATAAGGTTTGTCAAATAAAATCTGTCGCAATAGCTAAATCTTATCAGAGAAAAGGACTTGGAAAATTTATGATGCAATATGCGGAAGATATAGCTAAATCCGATGGCTATGAAAAAGTTTTCATAATGGGCAGAGTCTCTGCTAAAGATTTTTATGAAAAAATCGGATATATCACTTTATCCGAGCCTTTTGACTATCACACTATCCCACATATCTATATGGAGAAAAATTTAATATAAGGAAGGAGAAAATTTATGTCTTTTAAAATGCCTGTCTACTTAGAGCCTGATTTAGATCAAGCTGAATTTAAAAATGCACCAGATATTAAAACGGCCTTAGCCCAAAAAGATGGCGTGCCCCCTAAAGGCTTTCATCTTTCGACAGTATATCCGGAATATTATAAGCTAAATGGCAAATGGCTCTTGCCAATAAATATTCCATACACATGCCCCGTCATAAAGGGCGATAAAATAATTTTTAAAGAGCCAGATTTGATTCAAAAAAATGACGAATGCGTTTTGGAAGAAAGCATTTTAACAAATGCATTATATATCCATAAAGACGCATTTGAAAATCAAGCTGCAAAGTATAAATTGCTGCATTATGAACAGAGTGAATCAGAAAAATATGATGATTTGGCTAAATTGATGCGCTTAATTAAATCTCAAGGTGCAAAAATAACTTGGGTTATGGGGCCTGCTGTGGTTTTCAATTACGATACGAGAGAAGCTTTACAGGAATTGATTCAAATGGGCTATGTAAATGCCTTGTTAGCTGGAAATGCTCTCGCTACTCACGATTTAGAAGGCGGCTATTTAAAAACTGCATTGGGACAAGATATTTATACGCAAATATCTCAACCAAATGGCCATTATAATCATCTCGACACTATAAATGAAGCTAGAAGACTTGGCTCAATTAAAGAATTTATAAATTCAGGTGAAATTGAAGACGGAATTATAAAAGAATGCGTCAATAAAGGAATTCCAATAGTTTTAGCCGGATCGATCCGTGATGACGGGCCCTTGCCTTCAGTATATTCAAATATAGATGAGGGTTTAGAAAATATGGAATCGCAATTGAAAGATTCAGCTTTAGTAATCAATTTGGCGACAATGCTACACTCTGTTAGTGCAGCTTCAATGACTCCGACATTCAGAAAATTTGAAGAGGATATTTATCCAGTATATGTCTATACTGTAGATATAACGGAATATGCAGTAGGTACAGTTTCTAAAGTTAGAGCTGATTTATTCACAGAGCATTTTATAACTAATGTGCAAGATTTTGTTTTCAATCTGACCAAATTACTAAAAGATACTACAAAGGAGGCAAAATAATGACTTTTAAACTTCAAAATTATAAAGAACCCGACTTTAGCTTAGATTATTTTAAAAATTTGCCTCAAGCAAAGTATGTAGAAGTTGAAAAAGATGGCGTTGCGCCTGATAATTACCACGCAATGAGCATCTATCCGGAATACTTTAAAGTAAATGACAAATGGATACTGTGCACTGAAAGTAGAATGGATACAGTGGCAGTTTTAAAAGATGATAAAATTGATATTGTGGAATTTAGACGATTGAAAAAGGGCGATAAGGTCTTTGTTGGCAGAACTGAAGACGGATCTGAAGGAATTTATATGTATACTGAGGGCTTTTTATCAAATCTAGATGAAAATGATCGATTTGCCTTTAGATCTGGACGTTCACGTGAGACGGCATTTTCAAAAGATTATGATGAACTCTATGAGATACTAAAATACGAAAAAGAAAATAATGGTTATATCACTTGGGTATTGGGCTCTGCAGTTGCAACTGACGATCTAACACGAAAAAACTTTTCAAAATTAATCGAAAATGGTTATTGCCATGCAGTTCTCACAGGTAATGGCACGGCCGCTATCGATATCACTAGAGGTTTTAAAGATTATGAATATAATAGATATGAAGACTTCTTTACAAAAATTCAAAATGAATATAAAACCATAAGAGAAGTAAAAGAATTGGGCGGAATAAAATCGGCAGTTGAAAATAATTATATCGAAAACGGAATCTTCAAAACGCTCACCGATTTTCAAATACCTTATGTACTAGCTGGTTCTATCAGAGATAGATTCAATTTCGATGAAACTTATAAAAATGTCTATGAAGCTCAGGATGAAATGAGAAAACATACTAGAAAATCTACGATGCTAATCTGTCTATCTTCTGTTTTAAATACAATAGCTTCTGGTAATATGACTCCATCTTATAATGAATTTGACTCCGTTGTAAGACCAATCTATATTTATTCAATTGATCTTCAAGAGTTTTCAGTTAATAAACTTACCGATAGAGGCACATTAGAAGTCAAAACAATGGTGACCAATGTGCACGATTTTATAAAGAATCTCGAAAGAAGATTGATCTAAAATAGCTTACTATTAAAAATATGAAAAAGGCGTGTAACTGTATTTTCAGTACACGCCATTATTTTTTATCTACTCTTATAATTAGGTGATTCTCTGGTTATTGTAATATCGTGTGGATGGTTTTCTATCAATGTTGCAGAACTAATTTTTATAAACTTCGCCCTTTCGTGCAATGCATTAATATTTTCTGCTCCAATATAACCCATACCTGATTTTAATCCACCCATCATCTGATATATAACTTCACTGACTTTACCTTTAAACTGCACTCTACCTTCTACGCCTTCAGGCACATATTTTTTTACTTCTCTTTGGAAATATCTATCTGAAGAGCCTGAGTCCATAGCTCCCAAAGAGCCCATGCCTCTATAAGTTTTAAAACGTCTACCTTCAACAAAAATTTCTTCTCCTGGGCTTTCATCTGTACCTGCAAGCATCGAGCCTACCATTATGACATTAGCCCCTGCTCCCAAAGCTTTTGTGATATCGCCTGAATATTTAATTCCTCCGTCTGCAATTATGGGAATGCCATGAGGCTTTGCAGCTTCTGAGCAATTTATAATCGCAGTTAATTGCGGCACTCCAACGCCCGTTACGACTCTAGTTGTACAAATTGAGCCTGGCCCAATTCCAACCTTTACGGCATCTACTCCAGCTTCAATCAATGCCAATGTGGCCTCGCCCGTTGCAACATTACCAGCAATCAATTCAATATGCGGAAACTCTTCTTTGATCATTTTTATGGTATCTATAACTCCTTTAGAATGACCATGAGCCGTGTCTATTACTATGACATCTACACCTGCTTTGTCTAGAGCTTTTAATCTTTCAACTACATCTACTGTAACTCCTACTGCCGCTCCTGCTAAAAGTCTTCCCTTATCATCTCTTGCTGAATTTGGATACTCTATAAGTTTTTGAATATCTTTTATAGTAATAAGGCCTGTCAATTTAAAATCATCATCTACAAGTGGTAATTTTTCAATCTTGTTTTTTCTCATGATTTCGAGCGCTTTGTCCATTGATATTCCACGTTGAGCCGTTACCAAATTGTCTTTAGTCATAATGTCTTTTAGAGGTATTTTAAAATCTGTTACAAATCTTACATCACGATTCGTTACTATTCCTTCTAAAACTCCATCATCATCTAATATCGGCACACCTGAAATTCTATAGTGTTTCATAAGCTTTAATGCTTTTTCTAATGGAGCATCTTTTTGCAGATAAAAAGGATCAGTTATAACTCCATGTTCTGAACGTTTTACTCTGTCAACTTCAATTGCTTGATCTTCAATGCTCATATTCTTGTGTATTATGCCGATTCCGCCTTCTCTTGCCATGGCGATTGCCATTTGGGATTCAGTTACAGTGTCCATACCAGCACTCATAACAGGAATATTGAGTTTGATTTTCTTTGTGAGATTTGTTTTTAAGTCAGTGTCTTTAGGCAATACTTTCGATTCTTGTGGTAATAACAGCACATCATCAAAAGTTAAGCCGTCTCCAATAATTTCCAATAGATCCACCCTTTCTAAAATATTTTATTAACTATTGAGTTTATATTTTTTCGCAGTTATTGTCAAGAAGTATTTTTATTC
>JAUNVH010000072.1 GCA_030537765.1 Tissierellia bacterium
ATAAAAACTACTAAATATAACTTGACATGCTTTATGATTTTGTATAGAATTTATAGGGATAAAATAGGCTTATAGTCTATTTAAACACTTGATAATAAGAATTACTAAATAAATGAGAGGAAGTTTAATTATGGAAAAAGACGTTTTCGTAACGGCGGACGGTTTAAAAAAACTGGAGTCTGATTTAGAATATTTAAAAAGCGTTCGCAGACGAGAAGTGGCTGAAAGAATAAAGATTGCTTTAGGCTATGGCGACTTGAGCGAGAATGCAGAATATGATCAGGCCAAAAATGAACAGGCGCAATTGGAAGAAAAAATTGCAAAGACAGAGATGATGCTTAGAAATGCAAAACTTATTGACGATGAAAACTTTGATAAAAATATTGTCAGCGTCGGTTCAAAAGTTAAGCTAAGAGATGAAGAAAATGGAGATGAAGAAGAGTTCACAATTGTAGGTTCAGCAGAAGCAAATCCATTTGAAGGAATTATCTCGAACGAATCCCCAATAGGCAGTGGATTATTGGGCAAAAAACTAGGTGATATAGCAGAAATTGAAGTACCAAGTGGAATCTTAAGATACCAGATTTTAAATATATCTAGATAGAATTGTTAAGGAGGCAAAATGAGCTCACCGGATTTAAATTTAAACGAAATTTTACAATTAAAGAGAGATAAATTAAAGCAATTAATAAATGATGACAATAGTCCATTCATAAATGAAAAATATAATGTCGATTCATATAGCTTGGATATAAAAAATAATTTTGAAACTACTGAAGGCACAGAAGTATCGTTAGCTGGTAGAATATTGTCAAAAAGAGGGCATGGCAAAATAATGTTTTTAGATTTGCTAGACTCAAAAGGCACAATCCAACTATTTGCAAAAAAAGATGTTTTAGGAGATAATTATAAAACTTTAAAAACGATCGATATAGGAGATATTGTCGGAGTCAAAGGCGAAGTTATAAAAACAAAAGCTGGAGAAATAACAGTTTTAGCAAAAGAATTATTGCTACTTTCAAAATCATTGCAAATTCTTCCAGAAAAATGGCATGGTCTTAAAGATCCAGACTTGAGATACAGAATGCGCTATGTAGATTTAATTGTAAATCCGGAAATCAAAGAAGTATTCATAAAGCGTACAAAAATATTAAAAGCAGTGCGTGAATTTTTAGATATGAGAGGTTTCTTAGAAGTAGAAACACCAATCTTATCAACAGTAGCCGGTGGAGCAAATGCCAGACCATTTCTTACACATCATAATACTTTAGATTTAGAGATGCAATTAAGAATTGCTAATGAATTATATCTCAAAAGACTTATAGTCGGCGGATTTGACAAAGTTTATGAGATGGGTAGAATGTTTAGAAATGAAGGAATGGATTCCAGTCATAATCCAGAGTTTACGAGCATAGAACTCTATCAGGCATATGCCGATTATGAAGACATGATGGAAATCACAGAAGAAATGTTTAAATTTATATGTGATAAAGTCTTAGGAACACGCGAAATTGAATTCATGGGCGAAAAAATCGATATGTCAAAGCCGTTTGAGAGAATAAGCATGCAAGATGCCGTATTAAAATATGCAGGAGTAGACTTTGCAGAAATAAAAACAGATGAAGAGGCCATAAGAATTGCAAAAGAAAAAGGCTTAGATACAGAAAATTTACCTACAAGAGGTCATGTATTAAATGAAATGTTCGAAGAATTTTGTGAAGAGCATCTAATACAACCTACATTTATTACAGGTCATCCAGTTGAAGTTTCACCACTTGCAAAGAGAAATCCCGATGATCCAAGAATTACAAATAGATTTGAACTATTTATAAACAAATGGGAATTCGCCAATGCTTTTTCAGAACTAAATGATCCATTCGATCAAAGAAAGAGATTTGAAGATCAAGTTAAAGCAAAAGAAGGCGGAGACGACGAAGCTCATCCGATGGATTATGATTTCATAAATGCAATCGAAGTAGGTCTACCACCAACTGGCGGCTTGGGAATAGGAATTGACAGAACTGTTATGCTATTTACCAATCAATCGAGCATTAGGGATGTACTATTCTTCCCGACGATGAA
>JAUNVH010000040.1 GCA_030537765.1 Tissierellia bacterium
AATTAACTTTCTTTTCGTCGATCTTTATAACTGTCGGTATATAGATTATTAATGCAAAAATTATAAATATAAATGTAATCAGATTGACCTTTGTAAATTCTTCTTTATAAATTAAAGTTCCAATGAGTAATTGAAGTGTCGGGTTTACATACATAAGTAGGCCAGATGTAGTCATAGATGTAGTCTTTATTCCGTATGCAAAAAGTAGAAGTGGAACGCTTGTAATTATTCCACTTATTGGAAGTAATATTTTTGAAAGGCTTGTCAAATTATAGCTTGCAAAAGCGCCGGAACTTTTAATATAAACTATATAGATTAAAGCGATTGGTAAAACTGATAGAGTTTCTATAAATAATGAAATCTCACTTGGCAAATCGATTTTCTTTTTGAGCGCTCCATATATTGCAAATGAACCGCCTATCAATAGAGAAAAAGTTGGCACTTTGCCGTATTTAATAATATTATATATAACTCCAAAGCTTGCAATTATAACTGCAAGCCACTGTCTTTTTGAAAGTCTTTCTTTAAAAAATAAAAAACCTAATACGACACCCATTATCGGATTCATATAATATGCAAGTGAAGCTTCTAATATGTGATTAGTATGTATGGCGACTATATATAGGCCCCAATTTAAGCTGACCATAATTCCAGCTAATATAAGTTTTAATAATTCATCTTTGTTTTTGATAGTCTTAGAGATTAAATTTCCCTCTCTTTTATATGCCACAATAAGTGCACAAAAAACAAAAGACCATAGTATTCTAGATGCCAAAACATAAATTGAATCTACACTCGAGAGTAATTTCCAATAGACTGGTAACAAGCCCCAAAGAATATAACAAGAAAGTACTGCCAAATTTCCTTTTTTCATAATCTCATCTCCATTTTTAAGATTATAACACAATTATTTACTTTTTAGAATTCATTTTGTAATGTGGCTTTACTTAATGGCTTATTTACATTAAAATAATACTGAGGTTTGAAATATGGAATATAAAATTAATACTAAGAGATTAAAAGAGATAATGTTCAAAGATTTGGACTATATATTTTTTCTTACAATTGTTTTTTCAGTCGTATATGGACTGGTCATATTAAAAAGTGCAACGCTCACCATCGACAGAGGCGAGTCTATTTTGCGTTCTCAAATTATGGCAACGGCTCTTGGAATTATTGCGATGATAATTCTCACGATTGTAGATTATAGATTGTGGAAAAATTTTTATAGATTGATTTACGGTCTTTGCATTGCCGTTTTGATTGCAACTTTAATTTTTGGCATCGGCGACAAAACTCATGGCGCAAGATCTTGGCTGAAAATTGGCGGATTTGTGTTTCAGCCAGCGGAGTTTGTAAAACTTGGACTGATAATTTCATTAAGTGCTTATATTGAAGAAAATGTCGATGATATTCAAAACCCTTTGACAGTAATTAAACTTGCAATTTTTGCATTTGTGCCTGTATTTTTAATTTTGATACAGCCCGATTTTGGAACTGCAATGGTATTTGTGTTCTTTATATTTGTGATGTTTTTTGCAGTCGGCTTAGATATTAGATATTTTTTAGCAGTGATTATTCCTGGTATTTTGGCGCTTCCGCTCATATGGATGAAGCTCGAGCCGTATCAGAAAAATCGTTTTTTGGTCTTGTTTAAGACTGAAGAACTTTCGCAATCGTGGGCGTATCAATTAAACGAAGGTATAATTGCAATTGGAAGCGGAAAGTTTTTTGGCAAAGGCTTAGGCAAGGGCTCGCAGACTCAATTCAATTTTATTCCCAAAAAATATAATGACTCCATATTCCCCGTCGTTGCCGAAGAACTAGGTTTTTTGGGAGCCGGTGGATTGATCGTTTTATATGGCATTATGCTATATAGAATGGTAAAAGTTTCAAAAGAAAGTCCAGACACTTTTGGCCAGATGATGGTTATCGGTTTTGTGGCAGTTTTATTTTTCCACATATTTGAAGCGATTGGAATGACTTTGGGAATCTTGCCTATGACGGGAATTCCGCTGCCATTCTTTTCACAAGGCGGAACGTTTCAACTGACAAATCTTGCAATCGCTGGACTCGTTTTGAGCGTATCTTTACACAGAAGTCAAATTTATTATTATTAATTTATAAAGCCTATGCGAATTTGCATAGGCTTAAAATTTAATATTTTTGCATAAATACTTTTTCATCGTCTTGTAAATACATATAGTCAAATGATTTTAGTATAAAGTTTGAAGTATTGGAATACCAATCAAAGTCAAAATAACCTGTGGCAACTGCAGTCTTATATGATTTTTGAGTTTTAAACATATTCCACTCAGGAAAATATCTGGCATAACTAAGAGTAATCAGTTCAGAACCGTCTGGCTTAACGCTTCTTTGTGTAACATGATATTTATCGCCATCTAGTTTTTCTATATACCAATATTCATCATAATAGTCGTCAGTGTCTTTCGTCTTTGTGCGACCATACCATGAGCCCACGAGTGCATCTTCTTCATTTGGTTCAATATAATATTTGTCATATAATCTATTTTCTTCTTCGACTTTTGTATGGGTATAGACGCTTTCTCGCGGTTTGTCTTCCAATTTCAAATCATCATTGGGCTTGGCTGTTGCATCTTTTTTATCTTCGACTTTTTTATCTGGCTTTTCTACATTTGGCTTTTCTTCGCTCGGTTTGCTATTTGTATACTCTTTTATATATTCGTCAATATTTTTTGAAACGATTTTGTAAAATTCATTATCGTTTGCAAAAGAGTTATCATCTGCATTTTCTATGGCCTTTTTGGCAAAGTTTACTTTAAATCGAGTTTCAAATATTAAGTCTTTATCAAAATATTTGACTTTATAAAAACTATTTTCATCAAAGCCATTGCCAATAGTAACAACTTTTGTGGGCGCATAATAGTCTACAATTTCTCCAAATTCTTCTGCTATAAATCTGAGCGGAACAAAAGTCCTATCGTTTCTTATAACTGCAGGCAGTTTTTCTGAATCACTTTCATCAATTTTTAATGTAATTGTTTTTCCCATAGCCTCAATATCGACCTGTCTAATTTCACCGTACCATATTACCTTATAACCTAGAGCTTCGGCTATAAATCTTATTGGCACATAAGTGCGTTCGTTTCTGATAAATGGATAGACATCACTTAGCACAAAATAATCTTTTAGCCAGATTTTAATCATTCTTTCTGGCGCAGCTTTGTGTAGATTTTGTAGATAATTATTTTTTACTATTGGATTGTCAAAATTTGCATTTGGATTTTCTAAAATGTCGAAATCACCATTCTTATAATGATTGACATTTCCCTTTGCAAAAACTGATAACGGAGAAAAAATTATTCCAAAAATCATCAAAGCTCCCAATATAATACATACTTTCCTTTTCATACTATATCCTCCTAACAATATGTTCTTTCACACTTTATTTTATCACTAGGATATAATATTATCAATGATATTAAATTTCTTATTTATATTTACTATAATTAAAACTTGCATGTCTAATTTATTATCTGATTTTAGACTATAAAATCTATCTGGCAATAAGTTTTGCAATTAAATAGAGTATTGGCTGATGCAATAGATATATTATTAAGCTGTTTTTTCCGATGGACGACAAAAAGCCAATTCTAATTTCCATAATTTTATTAAACTTTTCTTTCTCCTTAAATATATTCCAAAATGCATAGCCCATTATGAAAATAAATATCCAAGGCAAGATTGGCACATAGTCTGCGGAATAAAAATTATTATTTGTTGCGCCAAATATAAAGCCAAAGCTATAATCTTTTAAAAAATCTAATTTTGGAAAATAAAAAATCATTATAAATGAAATTATAAAGACAAATCTCATATCAATTTTTTTGAATAGCTTATCAAAAATTATCATGAGTAAATAGGCTGCGCCAAAGAAATTTAAAACTCCCCATACAATTCTCTCTTGTGGAATAAATTTCGTGGTTATAAAAGTTATTATTAGTCCCAATACTGTGAGTAAGATTCCATTTTTTAAAGGCCTTTTGCTAAAATTCCAAGAAATGCCTGAGATAAAGATAAAAGATATTAGTATAGACCTTTGCCAAAAACTCACAAAAGGATTTGTCACCCAGCTATAATCTCCTAAATTGATTATTTTTAGATCGTACATAAAATGATAGAGCGCCATGCTGATTATGGTCAAGCCTCTTAGCGCATCTATCAATTCATATCTATTTTTATTCTCGTTCAAATATTATTTCACTCTTTCCAATATCCAATCTTTCAAATCTTTATATACTCTTTCTTTATCAAATTCTTGCAAAATTTCATGGCGCATATTTTCATATAATTTAATTTTCAAATCTTTTATGCCATAATTTTTTAATTTTTCATAATAAAATTCTACGTCTTTGCCATTGTTCCCGACTGGATCTTTTTCGCCGGCTACGACAAATATGGGCATATCTTTTGGTATTTGTAAATCATTTTCTAATTTGCTCAAGTCTTTTATGCCGAAGAAAAAGCTATTGTAAAATCCATTTGTCACATCTAAACCGCAATACGGATCTTCTAAGTAGCGATCTACTTCTTCAGGCACAGAACAGATCCAATCAAAGCCAGTTCTGGGATTTTTTATCATATTATTGAAGCGGCCGAAAATAAATTTTTGTAAAAATTTAGCTTGCTTTTTGCTCCTGAGCAATGTTGAGATATAAAGCGCTGCATTTAAATCTAATTTGTTTTCTGCACTGCCTGTGCCCATTATTATTGCTCCGTCAAATTCATTTGGAAATCTTGTAATATAGTATCTGGCCATGAATGAACCCATGCTATGGCCCATTAAGAAAAATGGCAGATTGGGATATTCTTTTGATTTTAAAAATCTGAGATAGTTTAAATCAAATACAATATTATGCCAATCGATTCCGTCAAAATGGCCTAATGTATTATATTTCTCGCCAGTTTTTCCGTGCCCTCTGGAATCCATGCCGATTACTATAATTTTATTTTCATTCAAATAGTTCGCAAATTCTTCATATCTGCCGATATGTTCTGCCATGCCATGCACAATCATCAAAACTGCTTTTGGATCTTTTACTTCATTCCATTCTCTGTAAAAAATTTCTTTGTCATCAAATGTTGTAAATTTTTTCATTTTCTACTCCTATCTAATCTAACCAATTCATTGTGCGCTCAACCGCCTTTTTCCAATAGCGATATTTTTCTTCGCGCAAAGTCTTTTCCATTTTGGGTCTAAAAATGCGTTCTACTTCAAAGCTTTGTTCAATTTCTTTTAAATCTTTGAAGTAACCAATAGCAAGCCCAGCAAGATAGGCCACTCCCAAAGCTGTGGCTTCAATTACTTTTGGCCTCTCAACTGATGCATCGATTATATCGGCTTGAAACTGCATTAAGAAATTATTTGCAGTTGCGCCTCCATTTACTCTAATGCTCTTTAATGGAATTTTGGAATCAGATTCCATTGCATCTATAACATCTCTCGATTGAAACGCCAAAGATTCCAATGTGGCTCTGACTATATGCTCTCTTTTTGTGCCCCTTGTGAGCCCAAAAATGCCTCCGCGTGAATACATATCCCAATATGGTGCGCCAAGTCCTGTAAATGAGGGTACAAAGTATACGCCATCTGTGGAATCGACTTTTGTTGCATAGTATTCGCTCATTGGAGCATCATATAAAAGTCTCAATTCATCTCTTAGCCACTGAATTGCAGATCCCGCATTGAAGACTGAACCTTCGATTGCATAAGTAATTTTCCCGTCAATGCCCCAGGCGATTGTGCTAAGCAGACCAAATTTTGATTTTATGAGTTTATCGCCCGTATTCATCAATACAAAACAGCCAGTGCCATATGTGTTTTTTACCATGCCCTCTTCGAAACAGGCTTGTCCAAAAAGAGCCGCTTGCTGATCTCCACAAATTCCAGCTATGGGCATATTTGCACCGCCAAAGGTGTGCTCATCTGTATGACCATAGATATGGGCGGAATCTTTAACTTCGGGCAAGATTGATTTTGGAATATCTAGCCAAGAAAGTATCTCTTCGTCCCATTCTAATGTATTTATATTGTATAGCATCGTTCTTGAAGCATTTGAATAATCGGTTGCGTGCACTTTTCCGCGAGTTAGATTCCACAAAAGCCAAGTGTCCACTGTGCCAAAAAGAATTTCTCCACGCTCTGCTTTTTCTCTTGCACCTTCGACATTGTCTAGTATCCATTTTATCTTAGTCGCTGAAAAATAGGCATCGATGATTAAGCCTGTTTTTTCATGAATTTTCTTTTCATAGCCCTTTTCTTTGAGCTCTTCGCAAATATCTGCCGTACGCCTACATTGCCACACAATTGCATTATAAATTGGAGCGCCCGTTTCTTTATCCCAAAGAATTGTAGTTTCACGCTGATTTGTAATTCCAATTGCAGCGATTTCTTGAGGCCTTATGCCCTCTTTTTCTAAAACTTCTCGCATAACTCCCGACTGTGTTGCCCAAATTTCCATAGGATTATGTTCTACCCAACCTGGCTTGGGATAAAACTGTTGAAATTCTTTTTGCGATATGCTTAATACTTCGCCTTTTTTATTAAAGATTATTGCCCTATTGCTCGTTGTGCCTGCATCGAGCGCCATAATATATTTTTGCATAATTACCTCCGATAAATCGTTTGCCTTTATTTTATCATATTTTTATACTCAATTAAAAAAATGTTATAATAATTTGTAAGAAAAAAGTGTTTTAAATCGTCTAATAGATAAGGGTGATAAGATGGATTACGATTGGGAAGATATTTATACTCAAGAATTTCGACATATATATAAATTTTTATTAAAAATTACAAAAGATAAATATCTAGCTGAAGATATCACATCCGAATGCTTTTTAAAAGCTATGGATAATATAGATTCCTATAGAGCTGATTCCGATATGCGCATTTGGCTTTTGTCAATTGCAAAAAATACTCTCTATGATTATTATAAAAAACATAATAGATTGGAGTTTGATTTCGATTTTGAAAGCATAAAAACAAATGAAGATCTAGAAATTGAAATAATTGAAAAAATGGGAGCAAAAGAGATTTATTTAGAAATTTTAAAACTCAATCCGCCTTATAGAGAAGTTTTAAAACTTAGATTGATCTATGATCTAAGCTATAAAGAAATTGCCAGCCAATTAAAAAGATCAATAAATTGGGTCAGCGTAACTTATCACAGAGGCAAATTGATCTTAAGAGATAGTTTGGAGGATTATTATGAAGGATTGTAAAATTGTTAGAGATTTAATGCCCTTAGTAGTAGACGATTTAGCTTCTGAAGAGAGCATTCAGTTTATAAAAGAACATTTAAAAGATTGTAAAGACTGCGAAAAATATTGGAATGAAATTTCAAAAAACGATATATCTTTGTCGGAAATTCCAAAGCCGCCCATAAAAATGGCAAGAGAAAAAATAAAAAAACGCAAGATGAAATCTGTAATAATCGCAATAAGCGCCGTATTATATCTATTTTTAATCGTGGCAAATTTTTTGCTTCAACCAATTTCTCTTTCAGCCACAGAAGCTGGTATTGTCGCTAATGATTTGGGAGAGCAAATTGAAATTGGCTTTAATAATAATTATAAATATTTTAATTATGCCGTCGAAAATAATTATTACAATGATGAAAAAGAACTCACAATAAATGCTTGGCGAGTTAGATTTTCAAATCAAGCAACTGAAAATAATAAGAGTGGTTTTGTAATTGATAAAGTTGATGTCGATTCCATTTGGTATACATCAAAAGATATGCAAGATATATTACTATATGGAAAAAGTGAACTTGGAAATAGAATAACCTTGCCCAGACTAATTTTAAATTATTATTTTCATCTCATTGCAGCATCTTTTATCGTAAGTAGTTTATTATATTATTTTATGCATAAAAAAATATTTAAATATATTGCAATATTAGCTTGTTCTTATATAATTGCACATTTTTCAATTATGGGAAAAGGTGGACCAAGCTATTTTATAAAATATCATTTGAGTATGATAATTCTAACGACACTGCCTTTGTCTATTCTAATTTATAATCTGCAAAATAAATTTTTTAATGAAAAACTTAGCAAAAAAAGTCATTAATCGTTTGAGATTAATGACTTAATTTTACTGAAATATAAAATTTATCGCCCGTCTAAATTTTTTAAACGCAATAACTGAAAATATAAATACTAATAGTTCTGTTAAAGGAAGCGTCATCCATACGCCAATAATTCCAAATAGCTTTGATAGAATCAATAGCAAGATAATTATCAGTATCAAGCCCCTTAACAGTGAAATAATTAGTGAAATTTTTGCCTGTTCCTTCGATTGCACATAAGATGTCAACACAGTATTTACTCCCATGAGTAAAAATGACAAGAAATAGATTCTAATTCCCGTTTTAGTAATTTCTAAAACTTGTGAGGCATCTTTTATAAATAGGCCAATTAAAACTTCGGGAAATAATAGCCCCGATAGATAAAAGATTATGCCCAAAATAAGAGCTGTAAAAATTCCATTCCTGACCGTTTTTAGTATGCGCTTCATATTATCAGCCCCATAATTTACAGAAACGATCGGCTGAATGGCCTGTCCAACTCCTGTAAATATTGCATATGCAATGAGCGATAGATTTGCTATTATGCTATAAGCAGAAACACCAATATTGCCTGCCAATTTTAAAAGTCTTTGATTAAATGCAAAAATTACAATTCCGGCAGAACATTCCACTATAAAACTTGGCACTCCATTCGATACAATACGCCAAAATTTTGTGGCTCTGCCCTTTAATCTTTGAAATCTTATTTTATTATTCTTTTTTATAAAATGACTGCTCAAAATCATAAGGCCTAAAACGGGAGCAAGTCCAGTGGCCAAAGCGCCTCCCGCCATGCCCCAGTTTAATTTAAATATAAATACATAGTCCATTATGACATTAAAGATACTTCCTAAAAGCATTGCGGCCATTGCAGTTTTTGGAGCTCCGTCATTTCTGACAAAGACCATTAGACAAGTATTTAATAAAAATGGAATCGAAAAAGACATCAAAATTCCCAAATACGCTTTAGACATTTCAAAAATTTCACCCGATGCTCCCAAAAACTTTACAAATTCGTCTAAGAAAAATATTCTAAATAAGGTTAAAAAAAGGCCGAACATAAATGTCAAAAGCATTGATTTTGTAAAAATTCTATTTACATTTTCACTTTTACCCATGCCGCGATCCACAGATACTGCCGTTGCGCCACCAATTCCAAACAATAGTCCTAGTCCAGTAAATAAATTTATAATTGGAATAGAAAGATTTAAAGCTGCAAGCCCCGTCGCTCCAAGCCCTCTCCCAACAATCATCGTATCTCCCAAAACATAAAGTGAGGTGCCAAGCATTCCGCCAACACTCGGTATCAAATATTTTATATAGACTCTATTTAAATCTCCATGAATTATTTCTTTAATTTTTGCCAAATAGTTTTCACTCCATCTATAATATATTGCTTTTATAAGTTAAAACCATATATAGTCTAACATATTTTCAAATGTGAAGTCAAAAAACTAGAACTAAAATTGTTTAAATATTCGCTATATATACGCTTAAATTTATATTTTTAAATTTTATCAATTCCTTTTAACTAACTATTTTATAAAAAAATATTTCTAATCAATTTATCTTTTCTTGATTTGTATTTAAGCATTAAAAATGGGCAATGTTGATATTTTCATTGCCCATAATCTTTATTTATTTGTATATTCTAAAGCATATCTCACAAAATATTCAGCGCCAGTTTTCATATTATCTTCTTCAATCATAAATGTGGCGCTATGATGTGGGGTATTGCAAACTTGGCTTTTGCCGCCAAGTAGCATCATACAACCTGGTATCTCTACCAAATACTTTGCAAAATCTTCGCCTACCATTTGAGGTGGCAGTTCTAAAACATTTTCTTCTCCCATAATATCTTTGGCAATTTTATTGCCAAGAATTGCACTTTCTTCTTCATTGATTGTGGCAGGAGTACCTTTATAGAATGTGAATTCATAATCTGCGCCATTTGCTTCACAAATTCCCTTTATAACTTTTTCCATCATCTGTGGAAATCTGTCTCTCAAGTCATTATCAAATGCTCTGCAAGTTCCCAAAAGTACTGCATTGTCGGGAATTACATTTTCAGTATTGCCTGCATTGAATGCAGTTACGCTTAGAACTTGAGGATTCATTGGGGATTTTACTCGGCTAATTAGATGTTGAAAGTTTTCAACGATCAATGCGCCTATTGGAATTGGATCGATTGTAGTATGCGGTTGTGCACCGTGCCCACCTTTGCCTTTTATAACTAGTTTAAAAGTATCTGCCGATGCCATCAATGGACCTGGACTTATTGTGGCTTTGCCCGATTCAATTTGATTCCAAATATGGATTGAAATAATTCTATCTACACCTTTTTTCTCGAGTGCGCCCTCTTTAACTACATGAGCTGCGCCGCTATCTTTGATAAATTCTTCTGCAGGTTGAAAAAGCAGTACAACTTTTCCAAGCTTATCTTTCATATTTACCATTGATTTTGCCGCTCCCAATAACATTGCCATATGAGAGTCGTGGCCACAAGCGTGCATCACGCCAGTGTTTTTAGATGCAAATTCTAAATTGTTTTCTTCGGTTACTGGTAGTGCATCTATATCGGCTCTAATTGCAAGACAAGGACCATCTTTTTCAGGATTTATTACGGCTATTAATCCAGTTTTTGCGACTATTTCTGGTTCTAAACCCATGCTTTCTAGTTCTTCTTTTAATTTCTTTTGAGTATTTACTTCCTCCCAGCTGAGTTCGGGATTTTCGTGAAAGTATCTTCTCATTTTAACAATATACTCTTCAATTTCGGGAGTTATATATTGATATCCCATAATCTCCTCCTCTAGTTTTTAATTCTTATAAAAAAGGAGGCCGCAACCGACCTCCATCCATACTAAAATAAGCCTACAAATATACTTGCTATAAATACTGATGCAATTGTTACAGTTGTGAATCCACCAACAATCATTTGTGGAATCATTCTGTCAATTAAATACTGTCTTTCAGCTTCATCATCAGTCAATGCTTTTATAGATTCCATTGTCAAAACATAGTTTGGTGGGAAGCCATATAAAGCCGTTAGTGAAACTGCGCAAGCCATATTCCATCTCATTCCTAAAACTTTTCCTGCAATGGCAGATGCTAAGCAAAGTCCAATTACACCGACAACGATTATAATTGCCATTGGTCCAATTGCAGCTGCTAAGATTTCTGGAGTCGTATCTTTTAAGCCCGCAAATATGAAAATCATAAGTACGAACATTAAGAAACCATATGAATTTGCAACGTTTAAGGAATCTTTATCGAGAAATCCAATTTCTGTTAAAACGATCGCCACTAATAATGCCCAAATCGCAGCATTTATTGGAATTACGCTCGCTAATTTTTGAGCTATTAATGCTGAAATCATCATCTTTGCCAAGATTAAAGCTGTAGTGATATATTTATCTGGAAGTTTCGGAATCAGCTTTTTAGTTTCTGCTTCTGATGTGCTAAATATATCTGCGCTTCCTGCTGCTTCTGAAAGTTCTCCTGATCTGTATTCTTTGAGCAATGTTCTGCCTTCCATCTTTAAGAATACGGCTGTAAGTGGATAGCCCACAAAGCCTTGAATGGAATACATAGCAATTGCTAAGGTTGCAGCAGTAGTTAAACCAAGCTCTAATGCCGCTTCGTTCATCATAATTGCCGCTACAATACCGCCAGTTAGCGGTGGAAGACCGGCTACAACATATTCTCTTCCTACAAATGGTCTAACGATAAACCACACTAATATTATCATTCCGACTAGTCCAAGCAGTGCAATTAAAACTACTTTCCATTGTTTTAATAGCTGTCTAATGCTAATTATGGTTCCCATATGAGTTAGACAAAGCATTATGACTATTGTTCCACCAAATGGAGCGCCAAGACCTGCCTGATCTACAATATCTGCCGGGAAAATTGTCCAATATCCAATTAAAAATAATACCGCGGTGACAAATACTGAGGGCACCCAGGCTTTTGTCTTGGTACCAACAAATTCTCCAATGTAATAAACAACTGCCAAAGTTAATAAAGCTATAACATTAGCCACAATAATTCCCCCTTATATTAATAAATTTATAAATAGAAATTATTAACTATTTTTCAAGCATAATTTCTAAAATTGAACAATCAGTATTATTCATGCCTTCGTGCGAAACTTTTGCCAAGTTTACAATAGATTCTTTTGCCGTATTGCCTAATATTCCATCAATAGCGGGGATTTTAATATTCTGAATTGCCAATTGATGAGCATCAATTGAGGCATTTACGGCCGATGCCAATTTCATTGCGCATCCTATCTTTGCACCGTCACATATCATGCCGGTTATAGATGCAACCACATTGTGTATTGCCATTTCAATCTGTTCATTAGTTCCACCATATAACATCGTAATGCCACAGCTTGCCCCAACTCCCGCAGCAACTCCGCAGCCGCAAACTGGCGATAGTGGTCCCAAATATGATTTGACAAAAATCGTAATTAGATGGCTTAAAGTAACTGCTCTTAAAATTTCTTCCATTGAAAATTTGTCTTCAAGACCCAAAACTGAAATTGGAACAATCGCAACCAAACCGTGATTTCCGCTTCCAGCACTACTCATAACTGGCAATGGATATCCACTCATTCGCGCTTCACTAGCTGCTGCTGTAAGCGCCTTTGCCTTCTTATATTTATCGCCATCTACTTTTGAATATAGAAGTTTTGCAATGCCGATTCCAATCTCTTCATTCAATGCAACATTTGCAAGCTTTAAATTCATATCGATGCCATCTTTAATAAAAGATATATCTTCTATATCGACATTTTTTGCAAAATCGATAAGTTCATCGATAGAATAGTTTTGAATTTGCATTCTGAGATCTGGCGCCTTTTCTTTAGTATTTTGCTCAATATTCATATCGTCTAATAAAATATTGTCATCTTTTCTAAAGTAGACAAATTTATTGTGCAGATCTCTAATTATAGCTTCCGCCTCGTGGTTTTTGCCTTTAACTAATGCTCCCACATAAAGCTCAGGCACATCTTTGAGTTCGATTTTAATCTTGCCCTCATCGATTAGTTTTTTAGCCGGCTCAAGTGAACTCTCGTCCACATCTTTTAAAACTTCTAAGCCGTACTCACTTTTACCAATTATAATTGCCAAAGCAGTTGCATAGTAAAGTCCACTTTCTGAGGTGCCGGGGATGCCAACGCTCATGCCATTTTTTAGAATACTCTTGTTGACATAGACAGTAGCTTCTAAAACTTCTTCGCCAAGAATCTCTTTTGCCTTAGCAACGGCTAGCGATACAGCTCCCGGCTCAGTACAGCCCAAAGCCGGTTTTACCTGATTGTGAAGTATCTCCAACAAATTTTTCTTGCTTTTCATAATTGCTCACACCTTTTCATTTCTTTATATATGATATATTAACATATTTTTAGAAGAAATGAGAATTAAATTACTAAATTCAAAATTTGTAATCCAACATAAATCAATACTGCTTTAAAGTTCAATTATATTATAATTATACAGTAAAACTTTATTATTTCAAGGAAAACTTTAGTATATTATGATTTGAATAATTCGATAATTAGCAACAATTATAAGGAATCGTTTTCATATATTGCATAATAAAAGCTAGATATTTTATGAATTTGATTTTGATCTGTTATTTGA
>JAUNVH010000004.1:0-28097 GCA_030537765.1 Tissierellia bacterium
ACTGTAAATGCATATGTATTTTGATAAATGTTTTAAAAAGGCTTGAAATGTGGTATAATGCTTAATTATAAAAGGAGAATACTATGCGAAAACTGTTTTTAATAATTTTTATATCAATTCTAATAATTGGATCAAATCCAAAAATTTACAATGCTCAAAATGACAAAGACGATTTAACTTTTGAAGAACTTGCTAAAAAAGATTATTTCACAAAGAGCGATTTTAGATACGAAGAGATTTTTCAAAAGATAGATGAAAATGATAAAAAATTTGGTTTGGCAAAAAATGAAAATTTAATCTTAATCAAAATTGGAGGACTTAAATCTGATTTTTTAAGAGATGAAAAGCTTATGCCAAATCTTTCAAAACTAAAATCTCAAAGAGGAGCATATACATTTATCAATTATATACCTCTTATTGGCGCAGACTTTGAAAATGATGCTGAATTTTCAATGCTCCACAGTCTATATCCGCATGGCGAAAAAGTATCGGTCAACAATTATGAAATTGAAAGACTGTTCGGCTTGCCAAAAATTGCAAAAAAGAATGGCTATAATGCCAATGCTTATTTTTATAGTCAAACTAAAAATAAACAGAACAAAGACTTTTTGAAAAAACTAGATTTTGATAGCTATTTTTACCATATAAATGAAGATAAAAATATAATGACAGATGATTTTTTCAATCAAATATTGAACGATATGAAAAAAGAAGACAATGTCTTTAATTATATATCGGTAGAACTCTTTGGAAAAAATCTTGATAAAAGCTATGATAATATCGATTTGCAATTTAGAAAAGATAAATTAAATAAACAGCTCAAAAGATTTGACGAGAGTTTTTATGAATTCATAACGAAAATAAAAAATCAAAAGCGAGATGCAATTATCGTAATTTGTGGCGATTATGGCCCAATAGATGACGAAAAATATCTAGAAATAATTGAAGACTATATTGATGTAAATAAAAAATCGAAAGTAGATAGACTTGCTTCGCCATTAATAATTCTCACAAATGACAAAAATGATGATGAAATATTTTATGATACTTGCTCTAATTTAGATATTTTACCTACCATATTAAATCTCAAAGCGTGGAATGAAAATATCCCTATATTTGGCAAAAATCTATTTAAAGATAGCGAACTTAAAAATTATGTCTATCCACAAAAGCCATTTCCAAAAGGCTCATATATCTATAATGAAAATAGAGAATTAAAGCTTGGCAATAAAGAAAATATGGATATGCACCATAAAGCCAATATTGAAATTGATTTATGTGAAGGCATTTTGCGAAAAGATAGGATAATTGAAATTATGAAAAAAAGAGAGACAAATTTTGAATTGAATTTGGACGGAAAATACACTATCGCACATGCTGGCGGAGAACTAGATGGCATGTCCTACACAAATATGAAAGAAGCCTTAGACAAAAATTATAAAAGGGGCAAGAGAATTTTTGAAATAGATATTGAAATGACTTCAGACAATCTTCCCGTCTGTATCCATTCTTGGGACGGATTTTCATACAAATTTTTAAATAAAGATAAGCATAAAAAGTTAAGCTATGAAGAATTTATGAGCGCAAAATCACCACATGGCTACACGCAAATGGATTTGAAAATTCTTGTAAGCTGGTTTAAAGAACATAGCGATGCATATCTAGTAACCGATATAAAGAATAAAAATTACGAAGTTTTAGAGATGATTTCAAAAGACTCTCCAGAAATTATAGATAGAATTTGGCCTCAGATATACAATCGCAATCAATACGAAAAAATTAAGAATTTGGGATATAAAAATATAATCTATACTCTATATATGAGCCCAGATACTGACGAAGAAATTTTAGACTTTGCTCTAAATAACGATATAAAAGCCATTACAATCTCCCATGAAAAATATGAATCAGGCCTTGGCAAAAAACTCATAGAACAAGGCATAACGACTTTTGTGCACACTATTAATCATGCTCAAGATGCTGCAAAACTCATAGATGAAGGCGTAAAGGGAATATATACAGATAATTTATAATATTTGAAAAGAAGCTTTATTAATTAAATACAAAGCTTCTTTTTAAATTATCATTTGAATTATAGCTTAAAACTTTTTTGCATCTTAAAATAGAGAAAAAAAGTTGAAAATAAAAAATTGCCATATCAAAAGGCTCTATTGGCTTTGGCCGTTGCAATCATACTTTGCTAGTTTTTATTTTGATAATTAAGCTATTGAATATTTAATTGAAATATAAAATTTAATAATATCTTAATAATTCACCATAATATATTTGTTAAAATAATTACGGTGATAATTATGAATAAAAAGAAATTTAAAAATTTAATAATAATATTTTTGGCAATTCTAATTTTTAGTATTCCAAATATATCTTTAGCTGATGAATACACAGAAATAATTTCTATTGGGGCAGATTTAAATCAAGATCAGCGCGAACAAATTATTGAAAAGCTAGATGCAAAATCGGCAAAGATAATAGAAGTTACAAATGAAGAAGAAAAACTTTATCTAGGAGATTTTATTTCAGAAGAAAAAATTGGAAATCAAGCATTATCATGTGCAAAGATCGAGATACTCCCAGAAAATAAAGGGCTAGAGATTAAAGTCGACGATAATATAACATTTATAACTGAAAAAATGTATAGAAATGCATTAATAACAGCAGGCATCATAGATGCAAAAGTAAATGTTGGAGCTTTGCAAAAAGTTACGGGAACTGGCGCACTAACTGGAATATTAAAGGCATATGAAGAAGCTACAGGCGAAGTTTTAGATCCAGATTTGAAAAAGATAGCAAATGAAGAACTCGTAATAACTCAAGATATTGCAACTACGGTCGGCAAAGAAAAGGCGAGCGAAATTATAAATATAATCAAAGTTAAATTTTCTGAAAATATGCCAAAAACAGAAAATGAGGCTAGAGATATTATTGTAAATATTTCAAATGAATATAATATTGAACTTACAGACAAACAAATCGATAAATTGACAAATCTATTTATGAAGATGAAAGATGTTGATATTGATTGGGAAGAAGTTTCTAAAAAAGCGAATGATTACGCAAAAAAAGCAAAAGAATTCTTAGAATCAGAAAAAGGTCAATCTTTTCTCCAATCAATTAAAAATGGCTTCGTCGCATTTATTGATTTCATAGCATCCTTATTTAAAAAATAAAATAATATCTGTTGGCTGAAATTTAGCCAACAGATAATTTTTATATAAGAATAATTTCTTGAAGCGATTTAATTATATTCTAAATCACAGTATTTTAAAAAATTCTTTACATTTTAAAGCCGTGGTAGTATAATATTTCATACGATGTGCCTTTGGCTCAGTTGGTAGAGCAACTGACTCTTAATCAGTGGGTCCAGGGTTCGAGTCCCTGAAGGCGCACCACATCATTAAAAAACGGCTATTATTAGCCGTTTTTTGTTATATCTATCATCTCATTTTACTAGTTGGTGTCCAACTATTGTCCAACTTTTATATGTAACTTGCACGCTTGTTCATAAATATAAAAAGAAATTCCGGTTATAATATCTGATAAGAGGCGCTTAATTACAAAGAAATTAGTGTATAATATAGATAAATATAAAGAGTTTAAAAAAGAGATTATGAGAAGGACAAAATTTAATCCAGCTATATACGATAGACCAAATAAAGGCGGGTCATGATATATGGGAAAGGTAATTTTTATGATAGGAATAAATAGCCCGTAAATTTAAATATTGGTTGGCACGTTCAGGGAGAATCAACTCATATGACCACTATATTTATTACGGAGGTGGAAAATGAAAATAAATGAATTTGATACAGTATTATTAAAAGATGGAAGAAAAGCGGACATTGTGGATAAGTTAAGTGAAACCGCGTTTTATGCTGATGTTGGAGATAGTCCTAAAACATGGGAGACGTTATGTATAACAATTGATGATATTGAAAAGGTTTTAATCCATTCAGAATTTGATGACTAAACGCCGCAGCAAAAACTGAAGGCGTTTTTACGTACTAAATAGCAATACCGAAGGCATATCTTTAAAGCTATGTTTTTGTTGTGTGATAAAAGCGCCATTGGATGGTGTTAAAAGCAGCCACTCTCGGGCGTAGATATCGTAAAACTACTTTTAATCAGTGGGTCCAGGGTTCGAGTCCCTGAAGGCGCACCATAAAACCGCTAGAATAAAAAGTTCTAGCGGTAATTTTTTATCTTTAGATTTAATTATGGGGCGTTTTATTAAAGAAATAAAAATCGATTGTGTCTTTTAGATTTTCGATATTTTCTTCTTTATAATACTGATAACCTTCATTTATATATTCATAGCTATTTAATGGCCCAAGATCTATTAATGTGAGCATTTCTAAATATTTTCGATTTTTAGAATTTAAATTTACAGTATCTAGATTTAAAAAGATTTCTTTAAATTCTTCAACCAGGTCTATACTGGATTCAATCAATTCACCATAGCCGTCATAGGATATTGGATGAAAAAATGATTGAATCAAAAAGCTAAGTTTTTCAGCATCTGATAGACATAAAAATTGAAAACCACGCGGCATTAAATAAAATCTGTTATTGTGAATGGTAACAAGATTATGAGCTACTAAAAAATTATGCAAATAACTTAGTCCTGGCAATTTTTTCATATCGCCAAGCTCTTTGTCATCTAAAGAAAGATAAATAATCTCTTCAGCTATAATATTTGTGGTTATCTTTGAAGCCTTTCTTTGCACTTGGGTTATCTTATAATCGCCTAGCATGACTAAATTTATCATTACATCTAGCATCATTAGACCGGGAAAATAATAAGAGTCAAGATCTATGACCTGATTTATTTCGCTTGAAAGATATTGATCCAATTGCAAAATTTCTAATTTTTGAAAATTAGATTTATATATGAAAATATTATCCATAATATGGCTGTAAAGTTTTTTATATTCTGTGGCATCATGATTATATTTTTTTAAAAAATCTATATAGATTCTCAATATATCTGCCGTTTCTTCTATCATGTTTACAAATAGTAATTGGCCATCCATAATTATCTGTTCAAAATGTTTTATCCAGTCTTTATGATCACTAAAATCATCAGCATGAAAGCCAAAGATATCGGCCATATTGTAAACAAAAAATAGAGATCTTTCTCTTTTAGTTTCGGCTAGCACATATTCGATAAAAGCTTCGCTATGCCTATTGGGTATGGGTGAAGTCAGAGTTTTTATTGCAGTTATAGGATCAATTTCAACTTCATCAATCATATGTTGATAAAATTTCTTTATAAATAGAGAAGCGATATACAAAAACTCATATGAATGTTTTAAGAGCAGATTTATTTTTTCATCATAGCCTATGTCATTTTTTAGTGCAGGGATTTCCATATTTAATAGCGCCAAAATATCATTGGCCAAATTTTTTTGCAAATCGAATGTAAAACTGTAAATATATGCATGCCTTTCGCCTTGGAGTATCGATTTGTCTTTTTTAAATGAATCGGGCACGATTATTAAATTTGCCAATAGATAATCGCTCTCTCCAACTGATTCTTTGTTCCTAATATAGTATATATCTTTAGTTATCATATCTTCTGCATATATATGGCCATTTACTCTCTTTATCTCCAAGATTGTCATATAGGATGCATTCATAAAATCCATTATGTCAAAATTGGAATAGTTTATTGCTAAGCTATGTCTTTTTGAAACTATATCTGGATTTAAATCTTGAAAATCTTTGGAATATAGATTTATATGAAAAAATGAAAGCGAGACGAAGCGCTTTAATTTTTCATATATATGCTCAGGATAGTCTTCTTTATAAATTCCTGGAAAGAGCGTATTTATATTATAAGGATCTGCCATTTTGTTTATAAAATAGGACATCTTCATATCGGCATCATAAAATTTCTTATCTAATTTATCCATAATTACCTCCATTATATTCATTATACTTAATAATAGAGTAAAAAGGGAAAAAATTTATAAAGATATTAAAAATGGCGATATTTTATTCTTACAAGCTTTGATTACTTAATAATTACAATTGTCAAGCTTTTTCTTTTTAGGAATATTGGCAATTTTTACTTTGTCTATTTCAAGCCATTATTTCAAATTGTCAATTTTCCAATCTATTGGCTTTATAAACATTTCCACATATCTATCCACAAAAGAAGCTATGTATTTTCGAAGAAAAGTGAACTTATGCACATTGTCCACATAAAAATATGACTTATCCACAATTTAGTTATATTTAAAATTTGCAAATATATGATTTCTGAAGCTGATTTTTAATATGATATTTATTAGCTTTTTTGGGTATTAAATTAATACTAAGATGTAATATTTTCGCTTATGCGAAAAATATAAGGAGGCATTCAAATGAAACTTATGTATGTAGGAAAGAATATTGAAATCAGAGATAGCTTAAAGGCTTTGGCTGAAAAGAAATTTGCAAAACTGGACAAATATTTTGCTAGCGATGTTAAAGCTACTGTAACTTTTTCACAAGAAAAGAATGAAGAGATTGTAGAAGTTACAATCAATTTGCCAGGCGGCGGCGTCATTAGAAGTGAAGAGGCTGCACCAGAATTCACAACGGCAATCGATAAGACAGTCGATGTTTTGCAAAGACAGATTAGAAAACATAAGACTAAGCTTCAAAAGAAAATGCGCGGAAAGAATGAATCGATTAGATTTGATCAAATCGATGAAGCTCCGGCAATAGAAGCCGACAAAGAACCGAAAATCATCAGGAAAAAGACTTTTGACTTAAGACCTATGTCTACTGAGGAGGCAACGCTTCAGATGGATCTTTTGGGACATAATTTCTTTGTTTACAGAGATTCTTCAGACGATCAAACAAAAGTTGTATATAAGAGAAAAGATGGCAATTTCGGCTTATTGGAGCCTCAAATTTAATATAGTAATTATTTGCCGGAGATTATTTTAATTAATCTCCGGTTTTATTTTGCAATTTATTTGAATAAACATTGGCTTAGTGATAAAATATTACTGTTAAATGAGAAATTTTTACTAAGATTATTAATATATATTTAAGCAATACGAAAGGATGAATCAATTGGGTTTATTTAATAAAATTTTTGGCTCTTATAGCGACAGAGAACTAAAAAAAATTGCACCGATAGTTAAAAAGGTGATGAGTCTTGACGAGAAGATGAGCCAAATGAGCGATGAAGAACTTAAATCGCAAACGGATATTTTTAGGAAAAGACTTAATGATGGCGAAACTTTAGACGATATACTACCTGAAGCTTTCGCCGTTTGTCGTGAGGCGGCTTGGCGAGTTGTCGGCATGAAGCCGTTCGAAGTGCAAGTATATGGCGGAATAATTTTACATCAAGGCCGCATTGCCGAGATGAAAACTGGTGAAGGAAAGACTTTGGTGGCAACTTTGCCTGCATATTTAAATGGACTTTCTGGTAAAGGAGTTCACATTGTAACTGTGAACGACTATTTAGCAAGTCGTGACAAGCAGTGGATGGGAAAAATCTATGAATTTTTAGGCCTGACTGTGGGCTGTATTGTCCATGGCTTAAATTCCGAACAGAGAAAAATTGAATATAATGCCGATATTACTTATGGAACTAATAATGAATATGGCTTTGACTATTTGAGAGACAATATGGTCATCTATAAGGAAGAAATGGTACAAAGGCCACTAAATTTTGCAATTGTTGACGAGGTGGACTCAATTTTAATTGACGAGGCGAGAACTCCTCTTATAATTTCAGGTCAAGGCGACAAATCGACAGATCTATATACTAAGGCCGATCAATTTGTAAAAAGGCTTAGTCATAGAGTGCTGACAGAAGACGATGAACAAAAAGATCCATTCGATAGAGAATATAAAGAAGAAGTTGTCGATTACACGATTGATGAAAAACAAAAATCGGCCACACTTACAGACAAAGGTATAAAAAAGGCCGAACAGTATTTCGGAGTTGAAAATCTTGGAGATATTGAAAATATTGAAATTATGCATCATATAAAACAGGCATTAAAGGCCAATGGCTGCATGCATAAAGATGTGGACTATGTTGCAAAAGACGGAGAAATTATTATCGTTGACGACAATACGGGCAGGCTCATGTATGGCCGTCGATATAGTGATGGCTTGCATCAAGCGATTGAGGCCAAAGAAAATCTAGAAGTCAAAAGTGAATCTAAGACTTTGGCTACAATTACATTCCAAAACTATTTTAGAATGTATAATAAACTCTCGGGCATGACTGGTACTGCAAAGACTGAAGAAGACGAATTTAGAGAAATCTATAATATGGACGTCATTGAAGTGCCGACAAATAAGCCTGTTATAAGAGATGACAATGACGATAGAATCTATATAAATGAAAATGCAAAGTTCAATGCAGTAGTTGAAGATATTAAAGAATCGAATGCAATTGGGCAGCCAGTTTTGGTGGGTACAATTACTATCGAAAAATCTGAAACTTTGAGCAGATATTTAAAAAGAGCTGGCATTAAGCACGAAGTTTTAAACGCAAAGTTTCACGAAAAAGAATCTGAAATCGTAGCTCAGGCTGGCAGAAAAGGAGCAGTTACAATTGCTACTAATATGGCCGGTAGGGGTACAGATATTATGCTGGGCGGAAATCCTGATCAGATGGCTAGACTTCAACTTAAAAAAGAGGGCTTTTCAGAAGATGCAATTGAACTTGTAGACAGCTTTTTTGAAACTGATGACGAAGAAGTTTTAAAGGCCAGAAAGAGATTTAAAGAGATTTATGACAAATATAAAATAGAAACTGATAAAGAGGCAAAAGAAGTTGTGGCGGCCGGTGGACTTCACATTATTGGCACCGAAAGACACGAATCGAGACGAATTGACAATCAGCTTAGGGGACGTTCAGGCAGACAGGGAGACCCCGGAAGCACGAGATTCTATATCAGCGCCGATGACGACTTGATAAGGCTTTTTGCTGGAGAGCGCTTCAAAGATGTTATGGATAGAATGCAAGCTCCAGAAGACGAGCCAATTGCCAGTCCAATTTTGACAAGACTTATAGAGAGTGCTCAAAAAAAGGTAGAGGGCAATAACTTTGCTATCAGAAAACATGTACTAAATTACGACGATGTTATGAATGTGCAGCGTGGAGTAATATATGGCGAGCGTAAAAAAGTTTTGGAAGGCGCAGATTTAAAAAAAGATATCGAATCCATGGTAGATGGAATAATTGAAGATGAAGTAAATTATTATACTTTAAATGGCACAGATAGAGAACATTGGGATATTCCAGCTCTCAAAAAATATATGGAAGAAGAATTTTCAATCGATGAAAATACTGCAAAGGCAATTGATGAATCTAATTCTCCAGACGAAATTAAAAGCGCTTTGAAAGATTTTGCTAAAATGCGCTACGAAGAAAAAGAAAAAGAATTTGATGAAAATACTTTTAGAGAAGTCGAAAGAGTTGTGCTATTACAGACTGTGGACTCCAAATGGATGGACCATATAGACGCAATGGACCAATTGCGACAGGGCATAGGATTAAGGGCTCTTGGAAATCAAGATCCAGTTAGAGCATATCAAAACGAAGGTTTTGAAATGTTTGAAGCGATGAATAAATCCATCAGAGAAGAGACTGTAAAAGTTTTATACCATGTTGTAAATCCAAAACGCATGAAACGAAAGAGAGTTGCAAAAAATATTTCTGAAGTCGGAGCAGGCGAACCTGTAAAGCGCCAACCGATTAGAAGAAAAGGTAAAAAAATTGGCAGAAATGAACCATGTCCATGCGGAAGCGGTAAAAAATATAAGAATTGCTGCGGCAGATAAGAAGGAGAAATTATGCAAAATTTACATCTAGATAGAGAAAAAATTGAAGAACTAAAGCAGATTCTTTCAAGTTTGGAGGTGTCTCTTTGACATCTCTAAATTGAGAGAAGATGTTAAAGATTTAGATAAAAAGACTCAAGAAAAAAATTTCTGGGACGATAGCCAAAATGCCCAAAAGCTAATGGCAAAGCTATCTAGCTATAAAAGAAAGCTGGAGAAATTTGATAAATTGGCACTAGATATTGAAGAATTGGAAGTGCTTTTGCAAATAATTGAAGAAGAAGATGATGAAGAAGAGTATCAAAACTTTAAGACGCAATTAAATACTGTTGTGGAAGCTGCAAATAATCTCAATACAGAAACTTTGCTCTCGGGCGAATATGACGATTCTAATGCAATACTTTCAATTCATGCAGGCGCTGGAGGCACAGAGGCTCAAGATTGGGCAGATATTTTGTATCGCATGTTTAGAAGATATGCAGATAGACTTGGTTTTAAGTTTGAAACTTTAGATCTGCTTCAAGAGGACGAAGCTGGAATTAAATCGGCTACAATGCTCATCAAAGGTGAAAATGCCTATGGACTTTTAAAAAGTGAAAAAGGAGTGCATCGCCTTGTGAGAATTAGTCCATTCGATGCGGCTAAAAAGCGCCATACTTCCTTTGCCAGCGTCGATGTATATCCAGATTTTGATGATGATATTGAAGTGGAAATAAAACCAGAAGATATAAGAGTCGATACATTTAGATCTGGTGGAGCCGGAGGGCAGCATGTAAATACGACAGATTCGGCAGTCAGAATAACGCATATTCCCACGGGCATTGTCGTATCATGCCAAAATGAGCGCTCACAGATTCAAAATAGAGATGTAGCAATGAAAATGCTCAAGGCAAAACTGATTGCTCTAAAAGAAGAAGAGCAAAAAGAAAAGATTGAAGATTTGCAAGGCAATTATTCACAAATTGCTTGGGGTTCACAGATTAGATCCTATGTTTTTAATCCTTACCAAATGGTAAAAGATCACAGAACTGATGTGGAAGTTGGAGATATTGAATCGGTTATAGATGGAGATATTGATATTTTTGTAAATGCCTATTTGGAATTACAGGCTGGAAAAAACAAACGGGAGGAATAAAATGAAAGTAGCAATTATAATTGGCTCGGTTTCAGACTATGAAAAGATAAAACCGGCTTGCGATTATCTCAAAGATTTAGAAATCGAATACGATTTGCGGGCATTGAGTGCGCATAGGAATGCAAATGATTTGGAAAATTACATCGAAGAAAATGACAAAGATATTGCAATATATATTGCTGCTGCAGGAAAAGCGGCACATTTGCCGGGAGTTGTGGCGTCAAAGACAATTAAGCCAGTCATCGGTGTGCCGATTATGTCTACTGCATTAGAGGGCATGGACGCGCTTTTATCGATTGTGCAGATGCCACCGGGCATTCCAGTTGCAACTGTTGCAATTAATGGGGCAAAAAACGCAGCAATACTAGCTTGCCAAATTATGGCAAATAATGACAAAAAGCTATACGAAAAATTATTTGAAGATCGAAAAAATTCAGCAGAAGAAAATTTGAAAAAAGAAAAAGAACTTTTAGACAGCTTACAATAATTTTAAAATATATAATTTGCGAAAGGATTTGTTATTTAAATGGCCGGTATAATTGGAATCTTAGGCAAGCACAATGTTGTTAGACAGCTTTTTTATGGCATGAACTCATTGCAGCATAGAGGGCAGGTGGGCTGCGGAATGGCTGTATTGGGAGAGAGAGGCTTATCTCGTGAAAGGGGAGCAGGCCTCGTTATAGACTTTTTTACGCCTGAAAAACTAAAAACTCTTTCGGGAAATATTGGCTTAGGCGTTGTCAGATACGATACTGAATCAGGCAATTCTAATATGCAAAGCGAGCCTTTTTTTGGATATACTAAGGGCGAAAAGCTCGCTATTGTAAATGACGGCAGACTTGTAAACTCTGACGAATTGAGAAATGCATTAGAAAAAGAAGGAATGATGTTTCAAACAACATCTGATACTGAAATAATTTTATATTTGATATCTAGAAATTTTAATGGAGATATTGTATCTGCAATTAAGACTACTATGAAGTATCTTAAAGGATCGTACTCCTTTATTTTGCTATATCGCGACAAACTCATCGCTGTGAGAGATCCTCACGGTATAAGACCGCTACTTTTAGGAAAGCGGGAAGATGAGTTTATTTTTATGTCTGAAAATGCGGCTGCAGATATTTTGGGCTTCGATGTCATAAAAGATATAAAACCTGGCTCTATCGTAATTGCCAATGGAAAGGGACTTAGAGAATTAGATTCAGGTTTAAAAAAATCGAAAAAGTTTTGCATATTTGAACATGTCTATCTGGCAAGATCAGATGCCACACCCGATGGCTTAAATTCTTATCTATTTAGATGGAACAGTGGCAAAATTTTATATAGAGAATCGCCAGTAGAAGCAGATTTAGTAGTATCAGTTCCCGATAGCGGAAATCCCGCTGCAATTGGATATTCTCTAGAATCGGGCATTCCACTTGGCGAGGGATTAGTAAAAAATCGCTATATGGGCAGAACATTTATAAAGCCCACGAGAGAAGAGCGAGAAATTTCTGTCAGATTAAAATTAAATCCGCAAAAACATATTGTCAAAGGCAAAAAATTAGTTCTGATTGACGATTCGCTAGTCAGAGGCACTACGAGCAAAAATCTAATACACAATCTGAGAGAAGCGGGCGCAAAAGAAATTCATTTAAGACTTGCATCGCCGGCAGTTAAATTTCCTTGCTTTTACGGCATTGACACGCCCGATAGAGAGCATCTAATCGCTGCAAACTATGATCTAGATACGATATGCAAGATGATTGGCGCAGACAGTTTAAACTATATTTCTCTAAAAGGGCTTTACGAAGCAGGAAATTGCGATAAAAATCAATTTTGTGATGCCTGTTTTACGGGCAAATACATAGATATGGAAAATGATTTGGAGGGTTAAAATGTCAAAATTAAATTATAAGGATTCAGGAGTAGATATTACGGAAGGCAATCGAGCAGTAGAACTTATGAAAAAATCTGTAAGGTCTACATATACAGATGGCGTTGTGGGAGATATTGGTCTGTTTTCAGGAGGCTTTAGTTTAAAAGCATTTAAAGATTTAGAAAATCCAATACTTCTCGCCTCGACAGATGGAGTCGGAACTAAGGTTATGATTTCACAAATGATGGATAAGCACGATTCAGTTGGCATAGATCTAGTCGCAATGTGCGTAAATGATTTGATCTGCCAGGGCGCAAAGCCTTTATTCTTTTTAGACTATATTGCAACTGGAAAATTGATGGGCGAAAAAATTGCAATGCTAGTTGAAGGTATTGCTGAGGGCTGTCGGCAATCAGATTGCGCATTGATTGGCGGAGAAACTGCAGAGATGCCAGGGCTTTATGGCGAAAATGAATATGATTTGGCAGGCTTTAGTGTTGGAATTTGTGACGAAGAAAAACTTATAGACGGCAAAAAAATTTCAGAAGGCGATAAAATCATTGGTTTAAAATCTACTGGTCTTCATTCCAATGGCTATTCGCTTGCCAGAAAATTATTTTTTGAAGAACTGGGACTCTCGATTGATGATAAATTAGAAAACTCAGACAAAACTGTGGGAGAATTACTCCTAGAGCCTACAAAAATTTATGTAAAGACAGTTTTAAAACTCATTGAAAAGTTTGAGATTTTGGGCATATCAAATATTACGGGAGGCGGATTTATCGAGAATATTCCAAGAATTTTGCCAAAAAATTTAGATGCAATTGTGAATCTTAATTCTTACGAAAAACCATTTATATTTGAATTTATCGAATCTACAAATAAGATTGAAAAGTCTGAATTATATCGCTCATTCAATATGGGCATAGGCATGATTTTAGTTGTGAAAAGTGAAATTGCTAAAGAGGTTTTAAACTTTATAAACGAATCGACAACAGATACTGCGTTTTTGATTGGCGAGATTATAAAGGGTGAAAAGAAATGTCTGCTAAGAGATTAAATATTGCAGTATTTTTATCGGGCGGCGGCAGCAATTTGCAATCACTTATTGATGCCCAAAGAGAAAATTATTTTAAATCGAGCATAGAGCTTGTAATTTCAAATAAAAAAGATGCATTCGGCCTTCAAAGGGCTAAGATGGAAGGTATAGATAACTACTATATAGAAGATGAAGAAGAAGTAATAGAAATGCTTAGAGAATATAATATCGATTTAATCTGCTTGGCCGGCTATTTAAAAATACTTAGCAAGAAATTTTTAAATCAATTCGAAGGAAAAATTATAAATATACATCCGTCACTCTTACCTAAATATGGCGGCAAGGGCATGTATGGACTATATGTACACGAGGCAGTTTTAGATTCAGGCGATCAAATCTCTGGTGCGACTGTGCATTTTGTAACTGAAAAAATCGATATGGGGAAAATCATAATCCAAGAAGAAATTGATATAAAAAATGAAAAAACGGCAATAGATATTGGCAAAAAGGTTTTAAAAATAGAACATAAAATTTATAAAGAAGCGATTAGAATGATCGAGGAGGGTGAAATTTGAAACGTGCATTATTTAGCGTAACCGACAAAACTGACATTGTAAAATTGGCACAAGGTTTTAAAAACAATGGATATGAAATTATTTCGACAGGTGGAACATTGAAGGCGATTTTAGACGGAGGAATTGAGGCTAAATCGGTCGAAGAAATTACAGATTTTCCAGAAATTTTAGACGGCAGAGTAAAGACTTTAAATCCCAAAATTCATGGTGGAATTTTGGCAAAAAGAGATTCAAAAACACATATTGAAACCCTAAGAGAAATGGATATTACAAAAATCGATGCAGTCGTGTGCAATCTATACGATTTTGAGGGCGCATTAAAGAGTGGCAAATCTGATGCAGAAATTATTGAAAATATCGATATCGGAGGTCCGTCAATGATAAGAAGTGCTGCCAAGAATTTTAAAGATGTTTTGATAATTACAGATCACAAAGATTACGATGAAGTTTTAAAACGCTTAGAAAATGACGACTTTGATTATGATTTTAGACAGCTTTTGGCCATGAAAGCCTTTAGTCAAACTGCCTATTATGATGCCATGATCTCCAGATATTTTGCTAAAAAAGTGGGCGAAGAATCTGATACTTTGACAATCGGCTTAAAAGAAATCCAAAAGCTAAGATATGGCGAAAATCCACATCAAAAAGCTAAACTCTATCAAGACCCAATGGCAGAGGGCTTACTTAGCAATTATAAACAATTGCATGGCAAAGAACTTAGTTTTAATAATCTAAACGATTTAAATATTGCAATTGAGATGGCGGCGGAACTTAAAAGACAAAAATTTATTGGAGCAGTCGCTCTAAAACATGCAAGTCCTTGTGGCGCTGGCATTGGAGATAATGTGTTTGAAGCATTTGAAAAGGCCTATAAGGCAGATCCCATTTCAATCTTTGGTGGAATTGTGGCTACGACTGATGAGATTGACGAAAAGACTGCAAAGCTTATGAATGAAATATTTTTAGAAATCGTCGCAGCTCCAAAATTTAGTGACGAGGCTTTAGAAATTTTAAAACAAAAGAAGAATTTGAGAATATTAATAGTAGATTTAGATACAGACAATATAGAAGATGATTTTAAATTCATATCTGGCAAAGTTTTGCGCCAAGATAGAGATAAAGATGCCAAAGAAGAATATAATATTGTGACGAAAAAATCTCCTTCTGATGCTGAAAAAAATGATCTCTTATTTGGAATGATTGTCTGCAAATTTGCAAAGAGCAATGCAATTGTAATTGCGAAAGACGGCATGACTTTAGGCATTGGCGGAGGACAAACTTCCAGAATCTGGGCTTTACAAAATATTTATCACAACAATCCCGACAGAGATTTTAAAGCTGCAGTTTTGGCATCAGATGCGTTCTTTCCATTTGATGATTGCGTAAAATTGGCAGCAAAAATGGGAATTTCAGCCATAATTCAGCCGGGAGGCTCTATTAGGGATAAAGATTCTATCGATAAATGTAATGAAGAAAATATCGCCATGGTATTTACTAATACTAGACATTTTAGACATTGAGGTGAAATATGAAAATTTTGATTGTGGGTTCAGGCGGCAGAGAGCATGCTTTGGGATATAAGATCAATTTACAAAATCCTGAATCGGAACTATTTTTTGCACCTGGAAATGGTGGCACTAAGACGATCGGTAAAAATATAGATATAAATGCCGATGAAATTGAAAAACTTAAAGAATTTGCAATTGATGAAAATATTGAATTTGCGATAATCGGCCCAGAAGTTCCGCTATGTTTAGGACTTGCCGACAGTTTAGAAAAAAATGGCATTAAAGTTTTTGGAGTTTTGAAAGAAGCTGCAAAACTTGAGGGCAGCAAATCTTATGCAAAAGAATTTATGGTCAGAAACAATTTGCCAACGGCAGAATATAAAAAGTTTTCAGACGCAAATGAAGCTAAAAAATTTGGCAAAGAATTGCTGGAGAAAAATCTGAGCAATAAAGTAGTAGTAAAAGCAGATGGACTTTGTGCAGGCAAAGGCGTACTAATTTGTGAAAATTTAAAAGAATTGAATAAGGCAATAGACGATATTTTAGTTGAAAAAGTTTTTGGCGAAACTAATCTAATCGTGGAAGAGTATTTAGACGGATTTGAAATCTCGATGCACTGTTTTATCGACAACGATTCATATCTAATGCTGCCTGATGTCAAAGACCACAAGAGAATTTTTGAAGGCGAAAAAGGCTTGAACACTGGAGGAATGGGAACATATAGCCCCAATCCACAAGCTTCTGTATATAAAAAAGAAATACTTGAAAATATTATAAAGCCATTTCACAAAGGCTTAAAAAATGAAAATATAGATTTTAGAGGCATGATATTTTTGGGACTTATGGTCACAGAAACTGGGGTTAAAGTCTTGGAATTTAATTGCAGATTTGGCGATCCCGAAACTCAAAGCCTGATGCTCAAATTCGATTCCAATCTCTTAGAGGCGCTAATAAAAGTTTCAGAAAATGATTTGAAAAATTATGAAGCAAAATTTAATGACAAAAAAGTTATTACAACAGTCCTTGCATCTAATGGATATCCCCAAAGCTATCAAAAAGGTCTAGAGATACTTGGGCTTAGCGATGACGAAAACACAGTTATATTTCACGCAGGCACGAAAGAGCAGGATGGAAAAATCTTCACAAACGGCGGCAGAGTATTGGCTGTCAGTTCGGCAAGCGATAGTTTTTCAAAGGCATATGAAAATGTATATGAAAAGATTTCTAAAATTGAATTTGAAAATAAATTTTACAGAAAGGATATATCGCCATTGGTAAAGAGAGTATATATTTCAAAAAGAGATCAATATGATATATTGAGCAGCGATATGAGCAAAAATTTAAGCAGCATTTTCGGCAAAGATATTAAAGCAAAAATTTATCAAAGATACGATATAGAAGGCTTAAATGATTTTGAATTAAACGATGCAATTTACGAAGTATTGGCAAAAAAGACGACCGATATGGCATTCGTATCTGATTCGGCATTGCAATTGCAAAAAGAACTCAAAAATCCATTAGTAATTTCTTCAAAGCCAGGCCAATTTGAAATTAGAGAATATCATTTGGCAGAAATCTTGAAACTAAAATATCAAAAACGAGATATCTATATCAAATCAGAAAAAGTTATCGAATTTGAAGGAATTAAAGATAGCATTGAACTGAAGAGAATCGAAAATTTACTGATTAATCCAGTAGTCGAAGAGCGGGGAAAACTTTTAGATATTCCAACTAAGCTATCTACAAACGAAAAAGCAATAAATAGATGTATAGAAATAGAAGGCTTTAAAGATTTTGACGATGTGAATTTAAAAGACTTTTTAAAAGAATTTGAACTGGCAATGAGTTTGGACGATTTAAAGACGATTAGAGATTATTTTAAATCAGAAGACAGAAATCCCAATATTGCAGAGATTAAAATTTTAGACACATATTGGTCAGACCATTGCAGACACACGACTTTTAACACAATCTTGGAAGAAATTCAATTTGAAGAAAGCGATCAGGCAATCGACAAAACTAAGATTGAAACTTTTGAAAAATATTTAGCACAGCACGAAAAATATAGAAAAGATCGCCCAATCACATTGATGGACTTGGCAACAATAAATCAAAAAGTTGCAAGAGAAACGGGATTTTTAGACGATTTAGATATAAGCGAAGAAATAAATGCCTGTTCCATAAATATAGATGTAGATGTGGACGGAGAAGATAAAAATTATCTTTTGATGTTTAAAAATGAAACTCACAATCATCCCACAGAAATTGAGCCATTTGGCGGAGCGGCAACTTGCCTTGGCGGTGCAATTAGAGATCCACTTTCAGGCAGATCTTATGTATATCAGGCAATGAGAATAACGGGCGCAGGAGATATTTTAGAGCCGATTGAAAAAACTTTGCCCGGAAAATTGCCGCAAAGTAAAATTACAACAGATGCCTCAGATGGATATAGTTCATACGGGAACCAAATCGGTATTGCAACTGGATATTTAGACGAAATATATCATCCCGGATTTGTAGCGAAGCGAATGGAACTTGGAGCAGTTATGGCAGCAGTGCCGAAAGAAAATGTCATTCGCGAAGAGCCAAAGCCTGGCGATATAGTCTTATTGGTGGGTGCACGCACTGGCAGAGACGGAGTCGGCGGGGCAACTGGTTCTTCAAAAGTGCATACTGAAGAGAGCGCAGATGAATCTTCGGCCGAAGTACAAAAGGGCAATGCTCCGATTGAGAGAAATATTCAAAGACTATTTAGACATAAAGAACTTGCAAATATGATTAAGCGCTGCAATGACTTTGGGGCAGGCGGAGTGAGCGTTGCAATTGGAGAACTTGCAGATTCGCTCGAGATAAATTTAGAAAAAGTTTTGTTAAAATACTCTGGTATAAGCCCAAGAGATATTGCAATTTCTGAATCGCAAGAGCGCATGGCAGTCGTTATAAAAAATACAGATGAAGAAAAGTTTAAAAAGTATTGCGAAATGGAAAATGTCGAAGTTTCAAAAGTTGCAAAAATTACAGATTCTGGCTATATGGTAATAAAATATGGCGAAGAAATAATTGCAAAACTTTCTAGAGAATTTTTAAATAGTGCCGGCGCAAAGAGATATCAAAATGTATCGGTGCCCAAAGAGAATATAGCAAAAGAAAATACTACAGAATTTGACACATTTAAACGCCTAGTAGAAAAGTTGTCGAGTTTAAATGGAGCAAGCAAAAAGAATCTAATTGAAAAATTTGATAGTACTATTGGAGCAAGAACAATTATTGCGCCCCTTGGAGGAAAAAATCAGATTGCACCAGCGCAAGGTATGGCTGCAAAAATACCTGTTGACGGTTCAAATACTGAGACTGTTGCAATTATGACATATGGCTATGATCCATATCTATTTGAAAAGAGCACATTTTTAGGCGGCTATTATGCAGTCTGTGAATCGCTTACAAAACTTGCAGCAATGGGAGCAGATCCTTTAAAGGCAAGACTCACTTTCCAAGAATATTTTCAAAGACTAGAAAATGACGAGGAAAAATGGGCCCTGCCCCTAACTGCACTTTTGGGCGCTTTTAAAATTTGCGATAGCATGAACACGCCTCCAATTGGCGGAAAAGACTCAATGTCCGGCACATTTGAAAATATAAATGTACCTCCAACATTAGTTTCATTTGCAATTGGCACAGCTTTAGAGTCTGAAATTATCACAAGCGAATTAAAAGGCGATTATAAATTGGGACTTATCACCACAGATAGACTCAAAGATTTGACCCTCGATGAAGAAAAGCTAAAAGAAAATTTTAAGACTTTGAAAAAAGAAGCTAAAAAGAAAAATATAGTCACTGCAATTGCACTTAATAGAAAAGGCTTATTGCCCCTTATTTGCGAATCGGCCTTTGGAAATGATTATGGATTTGAAATAGATTGCATCAAAGAAAAGTTATTTGAAGATTTAACTGGTAGTTTCTTAGTGGAATATAGAGAAGATTTTTCGGGCGTTAAAAAAATTGGAAAGACTATTAAAAAAGCTGAAATAAAAGTAAATTCCGAAAAATTTGATTATGAAAAATTAAAAGACAAATATCTTCACGCGCTAGATGAGGTGTTCAAACCAGAGACTAAATCAGATGAGAAAATGCCAAAATTAAATAAATATATCAGCGCTAAATTGAAATCTAAAAAACAAATAGATTGCCCAAAAGTCATAATTCCAATTGCACCAGGCGACAATTGTGAGGAAGAGCTAAAGAAAGCGTTCGAAAGCTCAGGCGCTGAGGTAGAAACTTTTGTCATAAAAACTTTGAACAATAAATTATATAGAGAATCGATAAATAAACTATCAGAAAAGATTTCAAATTCTCAAATTCTAGCATTATCTGGCGGCTTTTCATTTGGAGATGAACCAGATAGCTCAGGAGATATTATGGCAAATATACTAAAAGAAGATGCGATAAAATCGGCAGTCGAGCAGCTTCTAAATGAAAATGATGGTTTGATATTGGGCATAAATTCAGGATTTTCTGCATTGCTTCAAACGGGCTTGCTACCTTTTGGCAAATATCAAGAAACAAATAAATATATGCCTGCTCTTAGCTTTAATAAATCGGGCAGACATATTGCAAAAATTTTGCCAACAAAAGTAATTTCTAAAAATTCGCCTTGGCTAGCCAATTTAAACTATGGTGAAATATATAATGTGCCTTGCTCAACAACAGAGGGCAGATTTGTGATAGGCAAAAAGCTACTCGATGAGCTTATTGACAATAATCAAATTGCAATAGTATTTGAAGAAAATCCGACTGGATCTGAAAATAATATAGAGGCAATAATGAGTCAGGACGGCAAAATATTTGGAAAAATTTGTCATACAGAGAGATTACAAAAAGGACTTTACAAAAATATTCCAAATATGCGAGAACAAGATATATTTAAGGCAGCAGTCGATTATTTTAAAAAGTAGAGGTGGCATATGTTAAAAGTATATGAGGGAAAGACAAAAGATGTTTACGATTTAGAAGATGGCAATTATCTTCTAAAATTTAAAGACACAGTAACCGGCAAAGATGGCGTTTTTGATCCGGGCGCAAATGAAATTGGACTCACAATAGACGGAATGGGCAAAGCTAGTTTGCGTTTTACAAAATACTTTTTTGAAAAATTAAACGCAGAAAATATCCCGACACATTTTATCTCATGCGATATTGAAAAATCTGAAATGAAAGTAAAGCCTGCAAAAATGTTTGGCAAGGGAGTTGAAGTCATATTGCGTTTAAAGGCAGTGGGCAGTTTTATTAGACGTTATGGACTATATGCAAAAGACGGAGAAGATTTGCCCGAATACGTAGAAGTGACTTTAAAAGACGATGAGAGAAACGATCCTTTAATTACAAAAGATGCATTAGAAATCTTGGGCATTATGACTAAAGAAGAATATGAAATATTAAAAGATTTGACAATAAAAATCGGGCGCATAATTCAAAGAGAACTTGCTCAAAAAGATATGGAACTTTTTGACATAAAATTTGAATTTGGAAGAATTGGAAAAGATAATCATATAGCATTAATAGATGAAATTTCTGGCGGCAATATGAGAGTCTATTCCAATGGCGAATATATTGAACCGATGGAACTTGAACGCAGATTTTTTAAATAGAATTGGCTCGCATATAGCGAGCTTTTTCTTTTAAAAAAACTTCGAACAACTGTTTATAAACTGTTTTACGGGGTATAAATAGACTACCAAAAGAATAGCTTATATTAAAATTTCGGAAGGCCATGCCTTCCGTTTTTCTGAAATATAAATTGGGTAATAAATAGATGCCAAGAAGGTGATTTAATGGAATATAAAGATTATTATAAAATACTCGGTGTAGACAAATCGGCTACACAAGAAGAAATAAAATCAAAATATAGAAAGCTTGCAAAAAAATATCATCCCGATTTACACGGGGGAGATGAAGCTTCGCAAGAGAAATTTAAAGAAATATCGGAAGCGTATGAAGTTTTAGGCGACAAAGAAAAACGCGCTCAATATGACAATTTCGGTTCTTCTTATAATTTCACTAATGGACAAAATTTTAATCCTAATGATTTTGGATTTACTTATACTACATCAGGAAGTTCAGGCGACTTTAGTGATTTCTTCGATATGTTCTTTGGAGGAAGCAAAAGCCAAAATAGAAGAGAAAATAGTTTCAAAGGCTTTAGCTTTGACAATCTCTTCGGGGCATCGAGGAATAAAAGTGCCAGAAAGAAAACTCAAGCTCCAGCATATAAATCAGAAATGACGATCACTGTGCCTGAAGCTTATGAGGGCTGCGAAAAAGAATTGCTATTCAATATAGGTGGAGCCCAAAAACAGATAACAGTAAAAGTGCCAAAGGGCATGACAGAGGGCAAGAAACTGAAAGTCAAAGGCTCAAAATGGGGTCTAGATTCCGATTTGCTTTTGACAATTCATATTTCGGGCGATAAAAGAAACCGCCTTGAAGGCCTTGATCTGATAACGACTGCTAAAGTCTATCCTTGGGATGCCTATTTGGGCGGAAAAGTTACAGTATCTCCCGTATCGGGAAAATTAAAAGTAAATATTCCCAAAGGCATAAAACCAGGAGCCAGACTCAGAGTGCCAAATCGTGGCTTCAAAGATTTAAAAGGCAATACTGGCAATCTCTATGTAGAATTTGAAATAGTAAATCCCGAAAAATTGACAGACGAACAGCTTAGACTATATAAAGAATTAAAAGATACAATTAAATAGAGGTGATAATGATGGATTTTAACAAATTTACACAAAAATCCGTCGAAGCAGTTCAAAATGCAAATGCTTTGGCAATAAAAAGGGGCAATCCCGCAGTTGAAGATTTGCATTTAAACTATGCGCTAGTAGAAGATAGCGACGGATTGATACCAAAGATATTAAATTATATGGGCGTAGATAAAAGCTCAATGCAGACTGATTTGGAAAGAGAATTAAATGCATTGCCACAGGCAAAAGGCGGTCAAACATATGCATCGCAAGATTTTTCAAAAATTTTAAACGATGCACTTATGCTCGCAAATGATTTTTCCGATTCATACGTATCGGTGGAACATCTATTTTTGGCAATGATAAAGAATGTGCGCATGAAATCTAATAAGATATTTAAAAAATATAATATAGATGAGCAAAGATTCTTAGAAGCCTTGCAAAAAATTAGAGGCAATCAAAATGTAAATTCTGACAATCCCGAAGGCACATACGATGCCCTAAATCGCTATGGACAAGATCTTTGCGAAAGGGCAAGGTCGGGAAAAATAGATCCAGTAATTGGCAGAGATTCAGAAATTAGAGATGTAACTAGAATACTCTCTAGGAGAACAAAAAACAATCCCGTCTTAATTGGAGAGCCAGGAGTAGGGAAGACAGCAATAGTTGAAGGCTTGGCTCAAAGAATAGTAAATGGCGATGTGCCGGAAGGCCTAAAAGATAAAACCATATTTTCGCTAGATATGGGCGCATTGATTGCCGGTGCAAAATATCGTGGAGAATTTGAAGAGAGATTAAAAGCAGTGCTCCAAGAAGTTGGTTCAAGCGATGGACAGATAATTTTATTTATAGACGAGATTCACAATATAGTCGGCGCTGGAAGAACTGAAGGTAGCATGGATGCTTCAAATCTATTAAAGCCGATGCTTGCAAGGGGAGAACTCCATGCAATTGGAGCCACAACCTTAGATGAATATAGACAGTATATAGAAAAAGATGCAGCACTTGAAAGACGTTTCCAAAGAGTATTAGTCACAGAACCGACAGTCGAAGATACCATATCTATACTCAGGGGCATAAAAGACAAATATGAAATACACCACGGAATAAGAATAGCAGATAGCGCAGTAATAGCTGCAACTCAGCTTTCAAATCGCTATATTTCAGATAGATTTTTGCCAGATAAGGCAATCGATTTAATGGACGAAGCCTCTGCAATGGTCAGAACAGAAATAGATTCAATGCCGGCAGAGATTGACCAAATTAGAAGAAATATATTGCAACTTGAGATAGAAAGGGAAGCCTTAAAAAAAGAAACAGACAAGGCATCAGAAATTAGACTTGAAAATCTAGAAAAAGAATTATCTGAATTAAAATCAAAATTTGACATAATGAAAGCGCAATGGGAACAAGAGAAAAAAGACATAAAGGCCGAAAGACAGATTAAAGAAGAAATTGACAATGTAAAACATCAGATAGAAGAGGCCGAAAGAAATTATAATCTGGAAAAACTATCTGAATTAAAATATGGCAAATTGCCAAAATTAGAAGAAGAATTAAAAAAATGTCAAGATATAGAAAAAGGCGACAACTCTATGGTCAAAGAAGAAGTCACAGAAGAAGAAATCGCCGAAGTAGTCAGCAAATGGACAGGCATTCCCGTTGCAAAACTGGAAGAAACCGAAAGAGAAAAACTCTTAGACTTAGACAATATATTAAAGAAGAGAGTAATAGGTCAAGATGTGGCTGTAAAAGCAGTTACAGATGCTGTAATTAGGGCAAGATCAGGCTTAAAAGCTTTCAATCGCCCAATTGGTTCATTTATATTCTTAGGTCCAACAGGCGTTGGTAAAACAGAACTTTCAAAAGCTTTGACAGAAGCATTATTCGATACTGAAAAGAATATGATTAGAATCGATATGAGTGAATATATGGAAAAATTCTCCGTATCGAGACTTGTGGGAGCACCACCGGGATATGTCGGATATGACGAGGGAGGTCAACTCACAGAGGCCGTAAGGCGCCATCCTTATTCAGTAGTTTTATTCGATGAGATTGAAAAAGCGCATCCAGATGTGTTCAATATATTGCTGCAAGTCTTAGACGACGGCAGATTAACAGACAATCAAGGTAGAACAGTCGATTTTAAAAACACAGTTATAATCATGACTTCAAATATAGGTTCTATGAATTTAATAGAAGGCATAGATGAAAATGGTGAAATTTCAAAAGAAGCAAAAGATAAAGTCGATCAGGCCATGCAATATGCATTTAAGCCAGAGTTTTTAAATAGAATTGACGAAATCGTAATGTTCAAACCGCTATCGAAAGATGCAATCTATAAGATTATAGAACTTCAAATTGCAGAACTTAGCAAAAAACTTGACGATAGAAGAATTGATCTAAGAGTTTCTGAAGCAGCTGAACAAGCCATTATGGATAAAGCCTATAATATCCAATACGGAGCAAGGCCCGTTAAGAGATTTATCCAAAGAGAATTGGAAACAAATCTGGGCAGACTATTGATCAAAGGCGATATTAAAGATGATGACAATGTAAAAATCGATTTTAAAGATGATAAATTCAAATTTGAAATTGAATAGATGCTTAAAATCAAAATCTCCAGAAGTTTAAAAGCTTTTGGAGATTTTTTTATATTCAAATTCAATTATATTAATAAATTAACGTTTGAAATTGATTGAAAGAATGATATAATTTTATTAATTTGAAAAGGAGCGCATATGGAAAGTAAAAATTTTAAAATCAGAGACTATATAACCAAAGTTTTAAACGGAATGGCTTGGGGGATATTTGCTTCACTCTTAATTGGACTTATAATAAAACAGTTGGGCACTCTATTTAATTTTAGCCTTTTAATTGATTTTGGTAATATTGCTCAAAGAATGATGGGACCTGCGATTGGAGTTGCAGTTGCTTATTCAATCAATGCTCCTTCGGCAGTCATAATGGCAACGGCAGCAGTTGGAGCAATTGGGGCAGGGACACTTAGCACAGTTGACGGAGCATTTATTGCAAATATCGGCGAGCCAGTCGGCGCATTTGTGGCATCTTTAATTGCAGCAGAGGCAGGCAAAAGAATTGCAGGAAAGACAAAAGTCGATATAGTTTTAGTGCCACTTGTGACAATACTTGTGGGTGGATTTAGCGGAGTCTTTATAAGCCCTGTAATGAGTCAATTGATGAAAGGCCTGGGCGCTATAATAAACGCAGCAACAGAACTTAGACCTATTCCAATGGGCATAATTGTCTCAGTTATGATGGGCATGATTTTAACACTTCCAATTTCTTCTGCTGCAATAGCAATTTCTTTAAATCTCTCTGGTCTTGCAGCTGGTGCAGCCACAGTTGGTTGCTGTGCAAATATGATTGGCTTTGCAATTATATCTTATCGTGAAAACAAGATGGGTGGAGCAATTGCGCAAGGGCTTGGAACGAGCATGCTTCAAGTTCCAAATATAATAAAAAAGCCGATAATATGGATTCCGCCGATAATTGCATCTGCAATACTTGGGCCAATATCTTCTGCAGTTTTGAAAATGGAATCCATAGCAGTTGGTGCAGGCATGGGAACGAGCGGACTTGTGGGCCAATTTGCAATGATAGAAAGAATGGGCGCAAGCCCAAAAGTTTTGACCCAAATTCTTATAATGCATTTTTTAGCGCCGGCAATAATTAGCTTATTGATTTCTGAATATATGCGAAAAAAAGAAATTATAAAATTTGGAGATATGAAACTCATGTAAAAACAGGGCATTTGAGCCCTGTTTTTTTTAATATGAAATAATTTTTGGAAATTATAATCAAGAAAATTTTTATAGATAGACAATATATAAAATAAAGCCACCAAATAATATAAAATTTAAATATAAAACTACACATAATAGCGCATATTTCAAATCAATTTTAGATAATCTATAAAATTGAAAAATTGTCAATGCAAAAGAGAGTATCAGAAAGGTCATAATAGCTTTATAAAAACTTCCTATACTTAAAGCAAATAATAAAATCGCTGGCAATATAGAAAAAATAATAAACATCAGTTTTAAAGCTTTGTTCTTTGGCGTTTTCTCTTTAAAGACAAAATCTGTAAGAATCACATTTAAAATTGCAGAAATTATTAAAGTGGCGAACGCTAAAAGTCGAGAATAATATTGTACATCTAAAAGATGAAAATCTAACATTTTGTCACATCCTTATTTAAGTTTAGCTTGATAAATTTATTCACTTATCATTTTACCGGCATCATCAAAATAGATGGCATTATTATCAAATTTTTTATAAACTAAAACTTCATCTGCTTCTCGGTCAACTATATATACAAAAGATTTAGTAGCCGGTTCTAAAATAATATTTCTCAAAGCGCCGTCTTTATCACTAGTTAGATAATATAAATTAATTCTTGAATTGCTCTTTTGGAAACTGCCTTCTTCCACAGTAATATTATCTTTTACAATTCTATATTTAGAATCTTTATTGCTAAAAGAAATTAAATTATATTTATCTTCGGAAGGGCTCTTAGGAGATGGTTTCTCACCAGATTCTATTTTATAACTGCCATGAATTTCCATAAAGCTATGGGAATACTGTTCGTTTCGATCGGCTAAATAAAAAATTGCCCCTAATGTTATTAAAAAAGCCAATATAAGCACGCCCAAAATTCTTTTACTTGCTTTGTTGTCCATTATTTTCTCTCCTTTTTTTTCTTTGTTGTCTCTTTAAATTTTTTAAAAGCTCTCTAGTCCACTTTTGATTTATTATAATCGGTAATGCCGCAGACATAATATATTTCGTATTTAAATCTTCGAAATCGGCAATAAATATTAAAAAGTAAAATATAAACCATGTTGCAAAGGCGAGCACAAATTGCTTTTTAAGTATTTTTTTAAAAGAGTCCATATCATCATATTTTTTTGCAATCAAAAAGTTAAAAAGAGCAAAAATAATGAGAAAAGTTAGCTGAATAATCGTCAAATTTCTGTAAATAATATTTTCGTTCATAGCTCCTCCAAATTATTGATATTCTTCTTCTTCCTCTTCTTCGAGGATTTCTTTTTTTGCAATTCTTATAGCGCCAGTACTTAACATAATGGCAAATATTGCACCCAAACCATATGCTCCTAAAAATGAAGGTTTATTTGCTGGAAGATTTTTGTCGCCCAAAAAGTAAATCAAAATCGCAATAACAAAAATTAAAACAGTTTCAAAAATATGATATATCAAAACTTTTTTAAACAGTCTGAGATCATTTTCTCTTTTGCCTTTTACATAATTGTAAACACCGATTAGCAAAATACATATTAAATACGCAATAAAAAATCCAATTAAATAATCTTTAGAAAACATTTCAAACCCCTTTCTTGAAACTATCTATTATGCAAAATATACCCTGTTTTAAA